>CAINUX010000114.1 GCA_903853895.1 uncultured beta proteobacterium
CAGTGCCGCCACCGGCAAAGTTGCGAACCACATTCCGACATCGGTGAACTGCGTCAGCTGCCACAACGTGACGGCTTGGAGGCCGAGCAAATGGAACCACTCGCAGATGCCGGTGACCAACCAGTGCTCGACCTGCCACAGCGGCGCCTACCCGCCAGCGGACGGAAAACCCGTCAATCACATTCCGTACCAGACCCTGACGGGTGTCGCCATCACCAACTGCGACAGCTGCCACAAGTCGGGCTATGCCAGCTGGAATCCAGGCAGGTTCCACTCCAGTGTGTCTATCACCACCCAGTGTGCAACGTGCCACTTGACGGCTGGATACGGCTTGACCAGTAAGCCCGCCACAGCGACCCACTCGGCGGTGACCGGTAACTGCGAAAGCTGCCATCGCTCCAGTAGCAGCTGGCTCAGCGTCACATACACCCACGCTCCCGCGAACGCCGTGGGTACCGGAACCTGTGATACCTGCCACAACGGCAGCAGCAGCGCCGTCTCCAAACCGCCGACCCACATACCCGTCCCCGCGGGAATAGCCAAGTGTGACTCCTGCCACAAGTCGCAAGTGCGCTTTGCAACGTCCGTAACGATGAACCACAGCGTAGTGACAGCGGCCACCTGCAAGTCATGCCACAACGGAAGCTATTTGTCGGCGGGTGCCCGGGGTGCGTTGGCCAAGCCTGCCAACCATATTCCGGAAGCCACGCAACTGATGGGTGGCGCGACCATGGACTGCAATGCTTGCCACAGCAGCACGGCCAGCTGGCTGACCGAAAGGATGAACCACAACTCGACCATGGGCAATGGGGCTGGATGGTGCAAAGGCTGCCACGCGACTGGAACCACGTATCTGGGTTCCATGGACAAGAAGTCGCTGAACCATGACAAGGCGGGATCGACCGATTGTTCGCAATCCGGCTGCCACCGCCCCCTGGGCAACAAAGGCACAACCTATTCCAAGTGGAACTAGCACCGCACTCCGATTCCGACCAAAGACCCAGACCCACACTGACCCGCGACGCCCTCCCATGCAAACACGTAACATCTTCTGGCCGCTGGCCCTTGTCGGGCAACTATGCCTGGTTTCCGCGACCCATGCGCAGTTGCTCGATGACATCGAGATCAAAAGCACTGGCAAAGACGCGGTGGCGGTAATACGCTTCTCCGCGCCGGTGCAGTTCCAGCGCTCGATTGCTGCCAAGTCTGGCGACCTGGTGCAGGTCTTCTACAACATCCTGCCCAGAAAAGATTCAACCATCACCCTGGTGGGCGAGCGGCGTATTGCCGGTGGCAATGGGCTGCCACAACTGGTGGTCACGGACGAAGCTGTTTCCAATGACGACCTGTTCAAGCGCAAACTGCTGGTCCGGTTCAGCCAGTCCGTGGGTTTCAAGGTGCGCGCCGGGCGCGCCAAAGAGACCCTCGAAATTGTGATGGAGGGTATGGGTGCCATGGTTTCATCTGCGGCGCCCGTCCCCAAGGTCAAGGAACCGGGCAAACACTACGCTGTTCTTTTGCAAAGCTCTGCCGACCCGGGTGAGCAGTTGAAGGCGTCCATACCCGCTATCCTGCAAGAAGCTGAAGTGTTCACATCGAGCCGCGTCGCAGATGGCAAGACCAGCTTTGAGATCTCCTTGGGATACTTTGGCACCCTGGCCGAGGCAGAAAACGCACAACGCCTCCTGCTCAAGCGCTTTCCCGCGGCTGCAGTTGTCCCGTTGGTGCAAGCGGCTGTGCCGCAACCAACCCCTTCCGTGGCTCAGGCGTCAGACGCAGGCGCGGCTCCGGCTGTCATTGCTTCGGCGCCCGAGGTGGAGGCCAGTGCCACCAAGTTGATGGCGGTTGCCGACGCGGCCAATGACCGGGGCGACTACCAGGATGCCGTCGCCGCACTCGACAAACTGCTCAATCTGCCTCCCAACACCCGCACCCGCAAAGCGCAGGAACAGATTGGACTTACACGCCTGAAGTCGGGTGACAACGCGCGCGCGCGGGGTGAATTTGAAACCTTCTTGAAGTTGTACCCCACGGGTGCGGATAGCGAGCAAATCCGCCAGTACCTGGTGAATTTGCCAACGGAGACGGCGGTCGCCAAAGGGCGTGGTCCGGCGGAACCGGTGTCCGTTACCAATGGGTCTGTATCTGCTTTCTATTACGGTGGGCAGTCGCAAACGCGTTCCCAGGATTTTGTCGATTCCCCGTTGGGTGGCTTGCCCGTATTGCAGTCGGAGAACAACCTGTCGGGTACCGACCAAAAGCAGGTGCAAACCAATGTGGACCTTAACTGGCGTTACCGCGATGCGGAGAAGGACATGCGATTCGTGGTGCGCGACACCTATAGCGCCGACCTCATGCCCAATCGCCCGAACAAGAACCGACTGTCGGCCCTGTACTTTGACCAGCGCTCGCTGACCAATGGAACGGCCTTCAAGGTCGGGCGCCAGTCCCCGATTGGTGGTGGCGTGCTCTACCGTTTTGACGGGATGCAGGCCTCGTATGTGTTTGCGCCGAAATGGAAGGTCAGTGCGGTCTATGGGGTTCCCACCGACTTGCTGCTGGACAGCAAACGCCACTTCTATGGCGCATGGGTCGATGCGGACGCATTGGCGCCGAACCTGAGCGGCAGCGTTTACGTCAACCAGCAAATGATTGACGACCAGATTGACCGCAGCGCAGTGGGTGCTGAACTGCGCTATTTCAATGAGGGGCTCGCGCTGTCGGGGCAAATGGACTACGACCAGATGCTGCAAGGGCTGAACATTGCCACCGTGCAGGGGTCGTGGCAGTTTCCGGACACCACCGTGATCAACTTTCTGTTTGATCGGCGGGCCACGCCTGTGCGTTCGCTGGGCAATATTCTGTTCTTCCAGGACCCCATGCTGCCGTCCCCGGCGCGCAACATCTCGGAATTGCTGGCAACCACGCCGATCGACATGCTACGCGGTCAGGTCAATGGCATCACGTCCTTCCAGACCCAGGGCATGGTGGGTTTTACGACACCGGTGGCGCCTAACTGGCAGGCGGGTGGCAATGTGAATTACACCAACGTCGACGAGATCAAGCCGATTGCCGTCATATTGCCCAATGGGCAGCCCAGTACCGGTGACTTGTGGAGCGTTGGTTTGCAACTCATAGGCTCCAACCTGTATTCGGCCCGCGATACGCATGTGTTCAACGCCAGCTTCCTGTCGGGACCCACCTACAAGGGAACCCTGCTGTCGTACAACAATTTGACGGGCATCAACGAAGAGTGGCAGGTGGAGCCATCGTTGCGCCTGTACCTGCAAGACGACAGCCTGGGCAACAAGATGAAACGATGGACCCCCGGCATCCGCATGACCTACCGCCTGATCAAGCGGATATCGCTCGAGACCGAACTCACCTATGAAATCGCCGACACCACAGGCCCCACACGCAACGAGTCGTCGCAACGGATGTTTTACTACCTCGGCGCCCGCTTTGACTTTTGATGAACCAACAGACGATTGCCACCATGAGCGACAGCATTGAAGGCCTGCGGCAACAGCTGCAGCAACTCCAGGAACAGTATTCGGCCGGCGCGCTACCCAAGGAATCCTACGACGCCGAAAAAGTCGCGTTGGAGCGGCGCTTGCTGGACCAGGTCATGGCGACACCTCCGCAGCAAGGAGACGCCCGCTGGATGTTTGCCGGCATAGCGACGGTCGCGCTGGTCGTGGTTGCTGCCGGGTATTGGTGGACGGGTTCGCGTGCGACCACCGGCACAACCACGGTTCTGCCCGGCATGTCCGCCATGCCTGCAACGCCAGGCATGTCTGCTAAGTCAACCCAGCCGGTGAGCATCGCGCCCGCGATAGCGAGCAGTGCACCGCATGGAACGGAAACCGGCCAGGTGGCGTCCATGGTGGATCGACTGGCGCAGCGCCTCAAAGATCAACCACAGGATGCAGAAGGCTGGGCGATGCTTGCACGCTCGTACAGTGTGCTGGGGCGTCACCCCGAGGCACTCAAGGCGTATGAAAAAGCGATTGCGCTGCGCAAAGGCGATGCCAACCTGCTCGCCGACTATGCCGACTCATTGGCCGTGCAAAACAACCGCGTGCTCGCCGGTGAACCGCTCAAACTGGTAGTGCGTGCACTCCAGCTCGAACCCCGCAACCTGAAAGCCTTGTCCATGGCGGGATCGGAAGCGTTTGACCGCCAGGACTACAAGCAGGCGATCCAATACTGGCAGCAGGTGGTGGAATTTGGGCCGGCTGACAGCCCCATGGTGCAACAGGTTAAACCCAGCCTGGAACACGCACAGCAGCTGGCCGGTGCGCCACGCACCGGCAAACCCTAAGCACAATACGGGGTCCTCCCGTATTTCTTGCTGGCATGAACTACCTCTATCTTTATGCGGCCATCGTCCTGATCGCGATGACGCTCTATGTGCGTCGCCAGCGGCGCATCCACGACACGCACTCCGCTGAATTGCAGCAGGCTGTGCAGAGTGGCTTGGCAGAGCCCGCCTCCCTGCATCCGGTGGTCGATTTCAGCCGCTGCATGGGTTCTGGCGCCTGTGTCAAGGCGTGCCCGGAAGGTGCGCTAGGTGTTGTCAACGGCAAGGCGGTCCTGGTCAATGCGGCCGCGTGCATTGGCCATGGTGCCTGCATGGCTGCTTGCCCGGTGGAGTCGATCAAGCTGGTTTTTGGTACGGAGAGACGCGGCATCGACATACCCAATGTGACGCCCCAGTTTGAGACCAACATTCCCGGCATTTTCATTGCCGGAGAACTTGGCGGCATGGGGCTGATCCGCAAGGCGGCCGAGCAGGGGCGCCAGGCCATGGACGCGATTCGAAAAAAGCGCGGTGCCAAGGCGGATTTCGATGTGTTCATCGTTGGTTGCGGGCCTGCGGGTCTGTCTGCCGGTCTTTCGGCCATCCACCACAAGATGCGCTACAAACTGATCGAGCAGGAAGACTCGTTGGGCGGATCGGTCTACCACTATCCCCGGCAAAAAATTGCCATGACCGCACCGGTGGAGCTGGACATCATCGGCCACGTGAAGTTCAACGACGTGCAAAAGGAAACACTGTTGGCGTTCTGGCTGGACGTGGTGCAGAAGACCAGCCTGGCGATTGCCTTTCGCGAACGCATGGAGTCGATCGAGCGCGAGGACGGCCAGTTCCGCGTGCGTACCAACCGTGGCAGCTACACCGCCGGAGCCGTGCTGCTGGCCATGGGGCGCCGTGGCACCCCGCGCAAGCTGGGAGTGCCGGGGGAAGAGTCGGCCAAGGTGGCCTATCGCCTGGCGGACCCGGCGCAGTACGTGGGGCAGTCGGTGCTGGTCGTGGGTGGGGGCGACAGTGCGCTCGAAGCTGCCATCGCCCTGTCCCAGGAAAAGGACACGGATGTGATCCTGTCCTACCGCAGTGCCGCGTTTTCACGCGTCAAGCAAAAGAACCGGCTGCAATTGGAGCAGCAGGAAAAAGCCGGACGCCTGCGCGTCCTGCTCAACTCCACGGTCGCCCGTATCCAGGAACACCACGTCGAAATAGACCACGACGGCGTGGTGCAGCGCTTCAAAAACGATGTGGTACTGGTCTGTGCCGGCGGCGTGTTGCCCACGCCCCTGTTGCAGCAAATCGGCATCCAGTTCGACACCAAGTTCGGCACGGCCTAGAGTAGCGGCTATCGCGCACTATCATGTGCGCACCCCATTCTCAACGAGGCGACGCCGTGATAACGACACGATGGAACTTGACGTGTGATCGATAGACGCAGTTTTCTGGCCACCGGCCTGGGCGCTGCGTGGGCGGCCACGGGCTGCCAGAGCGCGGACAGCCTGGCGCACATTGCCGGTGGTTTTACCGGCGTGCACGTGGAGCGGGGCCACTGGCTGCGCGACGGCCTGCAGAGCGGACGACCCTGGCCAGCGCCTGCCAAAATCTTCAAGACACGGGTCGTGATTGCCGGTGGTGGCGTAGCCGGTCTCGCTGCCGCGCGCGCACTGCGTCTGCGCGGCATGCAGGATTTTGCACTGTTGGAACTGGAAGACAGCGCCGGTGGTAACAGCCGCAGTGCAGAGATCGCGGGCATTGCCTGCCCCCAGGGCGCGCATTACCTGCCGCTGCCCGGCGACGATGCGCCCGAGGTGCAGGACCTGCTGGAAGAAATGGGTTTGCGCAAGCGTGTATCGGGCCGCTGGCAGTACGACGAGCGCCACCTGTGCCACAGCCCGCAGGAGCGCCTTTTTTTCAACGGCGAATGGCAAGACGGTTTGTTGCCGGTGCACGGGGTGGCGGCCAGCACCCTGGCCCAGTACCAGAAGTTTGCCGTGCTGGTGGAGCAGGCCAGAGGCGCTGCACGCTGGACCCTGCCTGTGCAAAACAGGCCTCCAGCCCTCGTGCAGTCTGCGCTTGCAGCTATTACTTTCATAGCGTATCTGGACCAGCAGGGTCTGGACGACCCGCATTTGCGCTGGTACCTGGACTACAGCTGCCGCGACGACTACGGTGCCGGCATTGCCACGGTGTCGGCCTGGGCCGGCATCCACTACTTTGCCAGCCGACACGGCTTCCACGCGCCAGGAACGGACCTGGTGGAGCGCGAGGGCCTGCTGACCTGGCCCGAAGGCAACGCATGGCTTACCCGCCGCATGGCCGCACCACTGGGCGAACGCCTACATACGGGCCGTGTGGTGCTACGCATCACCAGCGCCAAACACGGTGTGGAGGTGGATGCCTTCAACACCGCAACCCAAAGCACCGAGCGCTGGCTGGCCGAGCGCGCCGTGGTCGCGCTGCCGATTTTTGTGGCTGCGCGCGTGGTGCACAACCCGCCCGACTTTTTGCGCCAGGCGGCACGCCAGGTGGTCTATGCGCCGTGGCTGGTGGCCAACATCCACATCGCACAGGCCCTGCACGACCGCCCCGGGCCAGCGCCGAGCTGGGACAACGTGCTGTACCACGACGATGGCGATGGTGCCGGCCAGGGCCTGGGCTATGTTGACGCCACGCACCAGAATCTGCAGGCCGTCGCAGGGCCCACGGTGCTGACCCATTACCGGGCATTGGGCGATGTGGCGGGCGCGGCGATCGGTGTCGCCGTGGGAGCGGCCGGACGCAAGTTGCTGCTGGAGCGCCCATGGTCTGCGTGGCGCAACCAGATCGTGCGCGAGCTCTCCCAGGCGCACCCCGATCTGTCGTCCAAGGCCACGCGCATGGACATCACCCGCTATGGCCACGCCATGGCCATTCCCGTGCCGCAGACCAATGGGCAAATCGGCCTGTGGCCCTCGTCAAATAAGTATTTACCGCTATCAAAATCAGAGCGACTCTCCGTCCGCCCCCGGCTGACCTGGGAGCGCCTAGGCTTTGCCCACGGCGACTGGGCGGGCTATTCGGTGTTTGAAGAGGCGTTCACCGCTGGGCATTGGGCGGGCTAGCCTGCATCCGCCTCGCAGCGTCCATTACGCTGGGCCGCTGCCAGGCGTTTGACCCGGCAGCCCTTCACTGATGAACGCCAGGAAGGCGCGGGTCCGGGCGGGGATCAGTTTGCGGGATGGCACGGCGGCATAGATCGTCAGGCGGCCGTTGATCCAGTCGGGCAGCACATGCACCAGGGCACCGCTGGCCAGGTGTTGCGACACCAGCAGGCGCGACAGCACGGCGATGCCCGCGCCGTCCAGCGCCGCGCGGTACAGCACGTCCAGACTGATTGACTGCAGGGCGACCGGCATGTCCACCTCGACCGCTTCCCCCACGCCCTGTGCCGGGCGCAGGCGCAGGCGCCGGTTGCTGGTGCCACCGCTCTGCTGGCGTGAAAATTTCAGGTACTCGTGGCGTTCCAGATCCTGTGGCTGGCGCGGCGTGCCCGCGCGCTGCAGGTAGGCCGGTGACGCACACAGAATCCACTCCGAGCTGGACAGCGCCCGCGCCACCACGTTGGCGTCATAGCCTTCGTCGGCCGCCATGAAGGTCACATCAAATTCCTCCACCCGCGTTTGCGGAAATGGGTCCACGGTGATGTCCAGCGCCACCTTGGGGTAGCGTTGGCGCCAGTGCCCCACGTTCGGTGCCAGCACGTAGGACGCCAGCACGGGGGTTGCCAGCACATGCACCGTGCCGTGCAGCTCCTGCGTGCTAGAGCCCACGGCGGCCTCGGCATCGTCGATTTCGCCGAGGATGCTGCGCACCCGCAGCAGATACAACTCACCGGCCTCCGTCAAGGCCAGCTTGCGGGTGGTGCGCTGCATCAGCCGGGCGCCCAGGTGCTGCTCCAGATCACCTAAAAGGCGGGTCACCGTGGCCGGTGACAGGTCCAGCGCTCGGGCCGCGGCGGCAAAACCACCGTCATCGACGACCCGTTGGAACACCCGCATGGATAAAAGTCGGTCCATATGTGCAATAAGTGAGTTTTCAACCCCTTGATTATTTCATTTTTGACAATGATGAATTACTGACCAGATGGTTTTTAATTTTCGAAATCGGCGTACAGTTCACCCCATCGATGAGCCGAAACACAAATAGACGACTCACCGAGGCTGGACAAGCCAGGGCCTCACGGCCCCCGACCTGCCCGGAAATGTCTAACCACTGATTGAAAGATATGACCATGAAAAACGCATTCGCCACTTCCGCCCTGATTCTTGCTTGTGGCCTGAGCGCCGGTTCCAGCTTCGCTGCGTACAGCGCGCCCCAGAACCGCTTGAACACCCAGGCAACCAGCTCGTATTTCGAGCCCTCGGCGCCCAGCGTGTTGAGCCGCGCCGAAGTCCAGGCCGCAGTCATCAGCGCTCAGGAAGCCCGCTACGGTGTGAACACCCATGACACCAGCTCGCATTTCCCCAAAGCTACACCCAGCGTGCTGAGCCGCGCCGAAGTCAAGGCTGACGCAGTGAAGGCCCTGCGGTCTGGCAACGCCTCTTCCGTGGACTACCGCGGTTGATCCGGCCGTCAGTGCCCACTACCTGCCCGTAAATGTCTAACCTCCGATTGAAAGAAAAGTCCATGAAAAACGTATTCGCAACTTCCGCTTTGATTCTTGCTTGCGGCCTGAGCGCCGGTTCCAGCTTCGCGACGTACAGCGCGCCCCAAAACCGCCTGAACACCCAGGCAACCAGCTCGTACTTCGAACCCACGGCGCCCAGCGTGTTGAGCCGTGCCGAAGTCAAGGCAGAGTTCACCCAGGCGCAAAAGGCCGGCAACTTGCCAGCCATGGGCGAGAGCGTGAACGTGCGTGAAACCGCCGCTCCCAGCACACTGACCCGCGAAGCCGTGCGAGCCGAGTTCCTGCAAGCGCAAAAGGCCGGCACTTTGCCAGCCATGGGTGACCGCGGTTAAGACCCGCCGGTTTCCCTCGCGGCAGACCTGGGTCATTCAGGTCGTGCACCGAAAATCCCGCCCACAAGGCGGGATTTTTTTTGCCTGGCCCCTAAAATCGCCGGGGCAGTGCCACACGGTGTCGCGCCGCTCCTTTTCGCGCAGTCCACGCCCACACCATGCAAATCCTTGTCCTGCTTCTTATCGCCGCCTTTGTGGCCTATACCTTCCAGCGGCGCGACGAACGCAAACGCATCGCGCTGCTGGCCAGCCACCTGGGCCAGTACCAGATTGAAAAACTCATGGAAACGCTAACCGAAGGCTACATGCGGGCACTCGGCGAGTCCGATCCCGCGCGCCAGGCTCAGATCTGGAGCATGCTGACCACAACAGAGGCTGCGCTGGGCGAGCAATTCAACCGCTTCGTTCTTGGTTTTGCGCAGGTCGCAGAACAGGACGCGCGGATCAGCAAGCTGCCGCTGTCCATTTTCTACACCGGACGCCTGTTCCCGGCCAGCACTTTTGACTTTCGCAAGGCCCTGAGCCTGCACGCCCATGGCATCGCGCAGGCCCTGGAAGGTCAGCCGGGCCAAAGCACCAAGGACAAGGCCTTTACCCTGCTGGCCGAGGTGTATTTGATGCAGCACACCTGCCACTGGTTTTGCAAGTCCAAGACCGTGGCCTCCACGCGCTTGCTACTGCGCCACCAGACGCCGTACGCCAAGGTGCTGGAATCGGTGGCACCGGGCACGCGCCGTGCCTACAGCGCGCTGATCGCCCGCTAAACTGACGCCCGGCACTGCTCTTGCTTGGCCTCTTTGCTTCCTGTTTCCGGTTTATCCCGTCTCCCCTCATCTCCCTTTTTACTCTTTCAAGGCCCAATTCCCATGCAGCATGTCGTCTTCAACCAAAAAGGTGGCGTTGGCAAGTCCACCATCACCTGCAACCTGGCCGCCATTAGCGCCTGGCAAGGCAAGCGAACCCTGGTGATTGACCTGGACTCCCAAGGCAACTCCACCCGCTACCTGCTGGGCGCCGAGATGCCCGAAGACCTGCCCAATGTGGCAGAGTTCTTTGAGCAAAGCCTGAAATTCACCATCCGCGACAAGGGCGCCAGCGAGTACATCGTCAACACGCAGTGGGAAGGCCTGGACCTGATGCCATCGAGCCCGTTGCTCGACGAACTGCACAGCAAGCTGGAGTCGCGCCACAAGATCTACAAGCTGCGTGATGCGCTGGAACTGTTGGCCGAAGACTACGACCAGATCTTTATCGACACCCCACCGGCGCTGAACTTCTACACCCGCTGTGCACTGATCGCCGCCCAGGGCTGCCTGATCCCGTTTGACTGCGACGATTTTTCGCGCCGCGCGTTGTACACACTGCTGGAAAACGTGGCCGAAATCAAGGCCGACCACAACGCCGACCTGGAGGTGGAAGGCATCATCGTGAACCAGTTCCAGGCCCGCGCCAACCTGCCCCAGCGCATGGTGCAGGAGCTCATTGACGAAGGCCTGCCGGTGCTGCAGCCCTACCTTCGCTCCTCGGTGCGCATCCGTGAATCGCATGAACAGTCCACGCCAATGATTTTTCTGGACCCCAGCCATCTGCTGACACAGGAGTTTGTCGCACTGCACGACGCCCTGGTCTAGTCCTCACCTGCCTCAGGCATTGTGGGCGCGTAGACAGTGCCGGCGCAAGATGCTAAAAAGCGGGCACTATCCACGCCGGCACCGCAAAACACTATGAATCTCAGGACATGCGTCAGTATTGTCTCGGTACTGTGCGGCACGCTCGCAGGTGAAGCCCGCGCCGTGTCGCTGTGCCTCGATCGGCCCATCAGCTTTGCGCACTATGAGTTTGGCCTCTTATACAGCGAGGGATATGGCGGCATTGACGACGATGTGCAGAAAGAGCTGGCAAAACGCAGTGGATGCAAGTTCGAGACCGATTTGCGGCCGCGTGCGCGCATCTGGGTCGAGCTCGAACGCGGAACACTGGACATGGCGGGCTCGGGTGTGCAAAACCCGGCCAGAAACAAGTTTGCATGGTTTGCCCACTACGTTGTGGAAGACAACCACGTCCACATCGGTCCGCAAGTTTCCCCCTCCATCAAGTCCATGGAAGACTTTATCGCAGACCCGAAACTGACCGTGGGCGGCGTACGTTCCTACAGTTACAGCCCCAACTACGATCGCCAGATTCAGACCTTGATCGACGACAAACGTTTCTACAGCGTCAATGATCCCATCATGCTGTACCGCATGTTTGATGCCGGGCGCTACGACATCTTCATCGCCTCCCAGTTTCTGTCACTGCATTACTTCAAAATCTTGAAGTTGAAGCCGCCAAAACGCATTGAGGACTGGGACCCGGATCCAGCGACACCCAGCGGTCTGGTGGTGTCCAAGAAGTCGTTTACTTCCGCCCAGGGAGAAGGGTGGCAGCGGCTCATCGCGCAAATGCTGGCGGATGGAACGATACGCAAGATACTCAACAAGCACCTGGGTGAGGAAATGGGTCCACGTGCGATGTATGTGCGCCCCTGATTTAGCGTTGACTAAATAGGTCTTAGCCCCTCGTGGAATACGCGCAAGTAGCTACTGAATATGTAGCACTCACGCGCTGCACCACAAAACGCTATGCAGTTTTGAGACCCGTCAGTATTTCAATGGTCAACACCAAGTCACGAATCTTGAATGGCTTGAGCAGAATCCGACGCACGTTGAGAACTTTGATGCGGAGGGCCAACTGGGCATCACACTGTGCGGTTGTGATCGCCACCGGAGTTTCGGTCGAGCACAAGGAAACTCCGTCGCGTATGTTCTGAATGAGTTGCAGAGTTTCCTCTTCATCGTCAAGCGAGGTAATCAGGCCGTCAAAAGCCTGTATTTCCATAAGCCGTCGCGCAGAGCGAATGTTGGTGACCAGTCGAACGGGTCGCAAACCCAATTGCCTCGCGGTGGAAACAATGATGCTGCCCACCATCGTGCTCTGCTCCACCAGCAGAATTTCTTGGTTGACTACAGCGCCCTTTGGCATGACTTGCGTGCTCATACGGACGCCGCTTTGTCCAACAATTGTTCAACCACAAGGTCCCTCAGGGTCGCCAATATTGCCAAAGCAACGCGATCCATCTCCCGCGGATTGAAGTCATATAGGCACAGTGTGCCGACGTTCTGACCAGAGGGAAGCTTCAGACAGGCGCCCGCATAGAAACGAATGTGCGGCTCTTGCGAAACGTTGGGGTTGTCAGCGAAACGCACATCGAGGGTAGCGTCTGGCACCACAAAAGGTTCGTCATGCAGGATGGCGTGGCCACAAAACGAAACATCCCGGGGCGCTTCGAGCAAGTCAGTTCCTATGCGGGATTTGAACCAGGTGCGATCAGAGTCGACCAAAGAAACCATTGCAATGGGCACATCGAACTCGTCTGCTGCGAATGCCGCAATGCGATCAAAGCGCTCCTCTGGAGGGGTGTCCAGAATGAGAAGCTGGCGCAGGGCGTTGAGTCGAGCATCTTCGTCGGCGGGAATCGGGGCAGCGATCATGACCTCCTCCTATGTGGTGAATGCGTCAACGCAAACCGCCAGTTTTGCGCTGGTCTGGCTCGCCGCGTTGCAGCGCTTGGCGCAACACCTGCACCGGTTTAAACAAGGCGATGAGCGCGTCCATCAGCAGGTGCGCCTTGGCCGAGTGGTCGGCGCCAAAGTTGCAAACATACACATCTACCGTGACCCCGGCCTGCTCGGGCCAGGTGTGCACGCACAGATGGGATTCGGCCAACAGGACCGTGGCCGTGACCCCGCCCGGGCCGTGTTCCGTAGCGGGGAAGGCATGGGCCAATTGGTTCACCGGTTGCAGTCCCGCCACCAGCACATGCTGCACGCACTGATCAAGCAGGCGTGGCGCGTCGGTCAACCAGCTGGAATCGCACTGACAGTGGCTCAAATCGGCGGTGAGGTGAAGGCCTTGCATAGACGCGACTGTAGATTATTTTGGGTGCCTGGCGGCGCCAAGTAAAATACCGGGTTTTCCCCAGTCCCCACCTTACCCGGAGTCGCCCAGCCCATGGCCACCACCCCCAATACCCAGCAAATGGCCAATGCCATCCGTGCCCTCGCAATGGACGCCGTTCAGGCCGCCAATTCCGGCCACCCGGGCGCGCCCATGGGCATGGCCGACATGGCGGTGGCCCTGTGGGGTCAGCACCTGAGCCACAACCCGGCGAACCCCAACTGGTTGAACCGTGACCGTTTTGTGCTGTCCAACGGGCACGGCTCCATGCTGATTTACGCGCTGTTGCACCTCACTGGCTACAAGTTGCCCATGGAAGAATTGAAGAACTTCCGCAAGCTGCACAGCAAGACTGCCGGTCACCCTGAAGTGGGCGTGACCCCCGGCGTCGAGACCACCACCGGCCCGCTGGGCCAGGGCCTCACCAATGCTGTGGGCATGGCGCTGGCCGAGAAGCTGCTGGCCAGCGAATTCAACCGCGACGGCCACCATGGCATCGTGGACCACCACACCTACGTATTCATGGGCGACGGCTGCCTGATGGAAGGCATCAGCCATGAAGCCGCCGCCTTGGCGGGCGCCTGGAAGCTGGGAAAACTGATTGCCCTGTACGACGACAACGGCATCTCCATCGACGGCCAGGTCGCCCCTTGGTTCATCGACAACACCGCCCAGCGCTTTGTCGCCTATGGCTGGAACGTCATCGGCCCGGTCAATGGCAACGATGCACAGGCCGTTGGCACGGCTGTGGCTGAAGCCAAGCAGTCCAATGACCGCCCCACCCTGATCATCTGCAAGACGGCCATCGGTTTTGGTTCGCCCAACCGTGCCAATACCGCCAAGGCCCACGGAGAGCCTTTAGGCGCCGAAGAAATTGCACTCACCCGCGCTGCCATCGGCTGGAGCCACGCGCCTTTTGTCATCCCCAAAGAGGTGTATGCCGACTGGGACGCCAAGGCTGCAGGCAAAGCCGCCGAGCAGGCCTGGAACGAGAAGTTTGCCGCCTACAAGGCTGCCTTCCCCGCCCAGGCCAAAGAGCTGCTGCGCCGCATGAAAGGCGACCTGCCGAAGAATTTTGTACAGACCGCCGTGGACACCGTGATCGCGGCCCACACCAAGGCAGAAACCGTGGCCAGCCGCAAGGCCTCGCAACTGGCGCTGGAAGCGTTCACTGCGGCCCTGCCCGAATTGCTGGGCGGTTCAGCCGACCTGACCGGCTCCAACCTCACCAACACCAAGAGCACGCCCAACCTGCGCTTCGACATGCACGGTACCGTGGTCAAAACGGCAGAGGGCCAAGGTGGCCGTCACATCAACTACGGCGTGCGCGAGTTCGGCATGGCCGCCATCATGAATGGCGTGGCCCTGCACGGCGGCTTCATCCCCTACGGTGGCACCTTCCTCACTTTCAGTGACTACAGCCGCAATGCCATCCGCATGGCCGCGCTGATGAAGCAGCGTGTGATCCACGTGTTCACCCACGACTCCATCGGCCTGGGCGAAGACGGCCCCACGCACCAGTCCATCGAGCATGCCGCGTCCCTGCGTCTGATCCCCAACCTGGACGTGTGGCGTCCGGGTGATACGGCCGAGACCGCCGTGGCCTGGACTGTGGCCTTGCAGAACAAGTCCAAGCCCACTGCGCTGCTCTTGAGCCGCCAGAACATCAGCTACGCACCCAAGGCCGAGTCCGCGCTGGCTCCAGACGCGTGCGGCCTGGATGCCATCAGCAAGGGTGCTTACGTGCTGGCGGAGCCATCGGAAGTGGGCTTGAAGAAGAAGCCCCAGGCCGTGATCATCGCCACCGGCTCCGAGGTGCAACTGGCCTTGCATGCGCAAAAGCTTCTGGCCGAACGCAAGGTTGCGGTGCGCGTGGTCTCCATGCCCAGCACCACGACGTTTGACCTGCAAAGTGCGGAATACAAATCAGCGGTGTTGCCCGCAGGTGTGCCCCGTGTGGCGGTTGAAATGGGTTCCACTGGCGGCTGGTGGAAGTATGGCACCGCAGCGGTTGTGGGTATCGACACCTACGGCGAGTCGGCGCCAGCGCCGGTGCTGTTCAAGCACTTTGGTTTCACGCCCGAGAACGTGGCAGACACGGTGCAATCGGTGCTGCAGCGCAAAGCGTGAAAAATTTAGGTTGAGGTTAGGTTTTTAGTTTTTTATTTACGAAAGAAGCATATGACTATCAAGATCGGCATCAACGGCTTCGGCCGCATTGGACGCAACGTGTTGCGCTCCGCCATTCAAAACTTCGCAGACATCGAAGTCGTTGCCATCAACGACCTGTTGGAGCCGGAATATCTGGCTTACATGCTGCAATATGACAGCGTGCATGGCCGCTTCAAGGGCACAGTGAGCGTTGAAGGCAATACCCTGGTCGTCAACGGCAAGAAGATTCGCCTGACGCAAGAAAAAGACCCCACCAACCTGAAGTGGAACGAAGTCGGCGCTGACATCGTGATCGAATCTACCGGCATATTCCTGGACAAGGCGGGCGGCGAGAAGCACCTGGCCGCCGGCGCCAAGAAGGTCATCTTTTCGGCTCCTTCGAAGGACGACACTCCCATGTTCGTTTTCGGCGTCAACGACAGTACTTATGCGGGCCAGGCCATCATCTCCAACGCATCCTGCACCACCAACTGCCTGGCACCTATTGCCAAAGTGCTGCACGACAAGTGGGGCATCAAGCGCGGTCTGATGACGACTGTGCATGCGGCCACTGCCACGCAGAAGACCGTGGACGGCCCGTCCAACAAAGACTGGCGCGGCGGACGCGGCATTCTGGAAAACATCATCCCAAGCAGCACAGGTGCCGCCAAGGCCGTGGGCGTGGTTATCCCCTCGCTGAACAAGAAGCTCACCGGTATGTCCTTCCGCGTGCCCACCAGCGATGTGTCCGTAGTCGACCTGACCTGCGAGCTGAACACGGAAGCCACGCTCAAGGAAATCTGCGCTGAAATGAAAGCCCAGAGCCAGGGCGCCTTGAAGGGCGTGTTGGGCTACACCGAAGACAAAGTGGTTGCCACCGACTTCCGTGGCGAAACCTGCACCAGCGTGTTCGATGCCGATGCATCCATCGCGCTGGACGGAACTTTCGTGAAAATCGTCGCCTGGTACGACAACGAGTGGGGCTACTCCAACAAGTGCCTGGACATGGTGCGCGTCGTCGCCAAGTAATAACTTGGTCGCCGTCAAAGCCCATGACACCAGAGGCGTCATGGGCTTTTTCTTTGGGTAACATGGTCCAATGAACTTGGCCACGCAGTACACCGGACCTCTCGACATCAGCGGATCTTCGCTTATCACCCTGGAGAAGGCGGGGAATGCCCACCGTCAATGGAAAGCCACGTTTCAAGCGGCCGCTGCGAACCGGGAAACGCTCGACGTGGAAACCATCCAACGCGATGACTGCTGCGACCTGGGCAAGTGGCTCACTTCAGACGGACGCAGGCTCTATGGCCACCGGCCGGAATTCACCAACCTGATGAACAAGCACAGTGCCTTCCACAGCATTGCGGGTGTGGTGGCCGGCTTCATCAACGACGGGGCGCAGGACGCCGCCCGGTCCCACTTGCGCGGTGGCTCCCAATTCGCGTTTGCGTCCACCGAGGTCAGTGTCGCCATTGCGATTCTCAAGGCGCAGGTTGCCAATGCGCCGGATAGCGTGTAACGGGTGGCTTATTGCGCGTCCGGCTGGTTGGCCGGTGCGGCTTTTTGAAAGGCTTGCAGGCGCGCGCGGGCCTGATCAATGGCAACGATAGTGGGGTAGGGGCTCAGGTCCACCTTGAAGCGGCGGGCACTTTTCACCTGGGGCACCAGGTAGACGTCGGCCAGCGTGGGCGTGTTGCCAAAGCAGAAATCGCCACGCTGGGTATCGGCTGCCAGTAGGGCTTCCAGCGCTTCGAAACCGGCGTTGATCCAGGTGGCGCACCAGGCTTTGACGGCAGCGTCATCGCAACCCAGCGTCTTGCGCAAGTACTCCAGAATGCGGCGGTTGTTGATGGGGTGAATGTCGCAGCCCACCAGCGCGGCAAGAGCCCGCACGCGGGCACGGTCTTCGGGGCCGGATGGCAGCATGGTCTAGTCGGTGGCTAGACAGTTGCCGACGTTCCAGCCATACAGCCATTCCATCGCGTCATAAAAGCGCTCTTGCGTGCGGCCTTTCCACAGGCTGTTGCGAACCAGCCGCTCCACGCCCTTGGCGTGGTACAGGCGGCCCATCTCGCGCCCTGACAACACGATGCGCGCGGTGCGGGCCACGCGGGAGCGCTGGTACAACTCCAGGGCTTTGGTCCAGTCGTTGCCATGCACACGCAATGCCTCACCCAGCGTGACTGCGTCTTCCAGTGCCATGCAGGCACCTTGGGCCATGTACTGCGTGGTGGGGTGCGCCGCATCACCCAAAATGGTGGCGCGACCATGGACCCAAGTGTCAATCGGCTCGCGGTCAGCAGTGGCCCAGCGCTTCCAGGTCTTGGGCAGGTCGATCAGCTGGCGCGCCTTGGGGCAGATACCCTGAAAGTAGCTTTGCACTTCTTCCTTGCTGCCTTCGGTGACACCCCACTCTTCCGGTTTACGGCTGTGGAAGGTCACCACCACGTTGTATTGCTCGCCGCCACGCAGCGGGTAGTGCACCAGGTGGCAGTTGGGGCCGACCCAGATGCTGGCGGCGTTCCATTTCAGATCGTCCGGGAAATCGCTCTTGTCAATCACCGAGCGGTACACCACATGGCCGGTGACCCGGGGTGGGTCGTTCACATACTGTTTGCGCACCACCGATTTGCCGCCATCGGCACCAATCAGCGCCACGCCACGATGGGTTTGACCATTGGCACAGCGCACGGTGACACTGTCTGCGTCCTGCTCGATACGTTCCACGCGTGTCGAGGTCAGGAATTCCACCTTGCCCGTTTCGGTCGCGCCTTCGAGCAGCGAGGTGTGGATGTCGACCCTGTGGATTACGGCGTAGGGGTTGCCAAAGCGCTGGCGAAACGCCTCTCCCGTCAGAATTTTGCCAACCTGGTATTCATCCAACGCGTCGTGCATCACCATGTAGTCGGTAAACACCGAGCGGCTTCTGGCCTTGTCGCCCACACCCAGCGCGTCAAAGGCGTGAAAGGCGTTGGGGCCTAACTGGATGCCGGCACCGATTTCTCCAATGGTTTCTGCCTGCTCCAGCACTTTGACATTGAAGCCCTGGCGTACCAGAGCGAGTGCCGCAGCCAGTCCGCCAATGCCGCCACCGGCGACCAGAACGGGAAGTTGTTGTGTCATTTCTTGTCTCCAGAAAGAATCTTGTATTATTCGGGCGCGCCAATGGTCAGCTGGACATCGCCCACGCCATCGATATGGCCGGTGATGACATCGCCCGTGACCACCGCACCCACGCCTTCGGGTGTGCCGGTGTAGATCAGATCACCCGGTTGCAGGTGGTAATACTGCGAGAGGTCAGCCAGCAGCTCGGGGATGTTCCAGATCAGCTGGCCCAGGTCCGCGGTTTGCTTGGCCTGGCCATTGACCTGCAGGCTGATGGCGCCCATTTGCAGCACGCCCAGGTCACCCAGTGGAATGATGTCGGAGCAGACGGCG
>CAINUX010000115.1 GCA_903853895.1 uncultured beta proteobacterium
GCGATTGCTGCTGCGCCCATTCAATCGTCCGTTAAAGCGTCCTGTGCGGCGCACACCATGTTTACCGATTCCCACTGCCATTTGACGTTTCCAGAACTGGTCGCCACGCTGCCGGCTATTCGTCAGGCTATGGCCGATGCCCAGGTGGACCGGGCGCTGTGCATTTGCACAACGCTGGAAGAGTTTCCCGACGTGCATGCGTTGGCCACCCAATACGACAACTTCTGGGCCAGCGTTGGCGTGCACCCGGACAATGAAGGCGTTACCGAACCGACGTTGGATGATCTTCTGCAGCGCGGACGGCTGCCGCGCGTGGTGGCCATTGGTGAGACCGGACTGGATTACTACCGCCTGGGTGAACGAACCCCGGCCGACATGCACTGGCAGCGTGAGCGTTTTCGCACCCATATCCGGGCGGCGCGCCAGCTGCAGAAACCACTGGTGATCCATACCCGCAGTGCGTCCGACGATACCTTGGCCATCTTGCGCGAGGAGGGCGAGGACGGCTCCTCTGGATCGGCTGGTGGCGTCTTCCATTGTTTTACCGAGAGCCACGAAGTGGCCCGCCAGGCTTTGGACCTGGGGTTCCATATATCGTTCTCCGGAATCCTGACCTTCAAGACCGCACAGGATTTGCGGGATGTAGCCGCCTGGGTTCCGCTGGACCGCCTGTTGATCGAGACCGACAGCCCGTACTTGGCGCCTGTACCTTTTCGTGGAAAACAGAACAATCCATCGTATGTTCCTTACGTTGCTCGCGAGTTGGCGAAGTTGCGGCAATGCAGTGTGGAAACGATTGCCGAGGCCACGAGCCGGAATTTCTCTCAATTGTTTAGTGGTGTCAGTGCATGAGAATTTACATTAGATATTGTGTATATCTATTTGTTTTGATTGGATATTGTTCGGCATATTCCGGATCATATGATGACTTCTTTGATGCCATTCGACGTGACGAAGCACCGGTGGTACGCGGGCTGCTTAACCGCGGTTTCGACCCGAACACTGTCAATCCCCGAGGTGAACACGGTCTGATATTGGCTTTGCGTGAGCGGTCCCTGACTGTCATCGATGCGTTGCTTGAGAGTCCGCTAACCCGAGTCGAGGTTCGTACTGCACAGGACGAAAGTCCGCTGATGCTGGCCGCACTGCGGGGGCACTTTGACCTTTGCAAGACACTGATTGCACGCGATGCCGATGTCAACAAGCCAGGCTGGACAGCTTTGCATTACGCCGCTACGGGTGGCCACATTGCCATCATTCGGTTGCTGCTCGAAAACCATGCTTACATTGACGCTGCAGCTCCCAATGGCAGTACGCCACTGATGATGGCCGCCAAATATGGCACGGATGAATCCGTAAGGCTGCTATTGGACGCCGGGGCGGACCCCGCATTGAAGAACGCACTGGGTCTGACCGCCATTGACTTTGCGAACCAGGTCCAAAGGGACGATATCGTGCAGATCATCGCAGCAGCAGTGCGGGCACAGCGCGCCAAGGGTACCTGGTGAGCGCAATATTACTTGATACGATGTATATTATGTTAAGTTATTGAGTCCAGTTCCACGTCCACTTTGGACTGGTCTACAGAATGTTGAAAGACACGGTCGGTACGCTGGCATCCGAAAAAGACGCTCCCAGTGCCAATTCACCCTTGCCGTGCAGCACACACTCTTCTCGCCGCAGCAGGACGTCGGAGCCTGTAGTGCCCAGGAAACGAACCCAACTGCCGTAACTGCTGGCATCCACGAAAACAACGCTGCCGTTTCGCCACTCCAGACGGGCGTGGATACGGGAGACGCGTGGGTCGTTCACGACAAAATCAGCGTC
The DNA here is from genome assembly GCA_903853895.1 of uncultured beta proteobacterium. Classification (GTDB taxonomy): domain Bacteria; phylum Pseudomonadota; class Gammaproteobacteria; order Burkholderiales; family Burkholderiaceae_C; genus Allorhodoferax. The sequence continues at coordinate 1,828 of CAINUX010000115.1, forward strand.
CCGTACACGCCCCAGTTGAACGGGCAACTCGAAGGACTTAAAACGCTTGGTCGTAGTCAACCAAGTGAGTTCTATTTCACGCCCCAGCGCATCCCTTTCGCCGGCGGCATGGGCGGGATCCAAATCTCCCTGCATGGTCAGGAAGTCTGAGGCCAACTCTTCATGCCACTCGATTTGATAGACGGTGCACGGTTCTGCACGTCCACGGATATTGATGGGACCAAGAATCCTAAAGGTCATTCCCGGTGATTCGCTAACAGCGCTTAACGCAGCCTCGTTAGCCCATATCTGGTAAGGCCCACACAGGTCACACAGGCGGGAAGCAACGTTGACAGCGTCCCCGTAGCAATCGCCGGCGACAATTTCTACATCACCACTGGCAACACCGATACGCATGGGCATGCGCAATGCGGCCGGTGAGCGCATGATGCGCTTGGAATGGGCCCGCTGTATCTCAACGACTGCATTGACGGCGCTTTGTGGGTCCGCAAACATGGCCAGCACACCATCGCCCAGTGTCTTGACCAGACGTCCGCCACTTTGCACACATTGTTCGCCAACCCAAGTCGTGATTTGCGTGACGGTTTCGGTTGCCAATGCATTGCCTAAAGCCTCAAACACCGCGGTGCTGCCATGCAAATCCGTAAATACAACCGTGGTGTGAACGCCCATTCCCGATAGTTCCGATTCTTGTCTAGTGCCAGAGTTTAGGGCATTGCGAACGTATTGAGAACCAGACTATGCCAAGGGCCGATCCATGCTTCCAAACATTTATGGCACCAAGGGTTCCTGACGGCACCAGCAAGGCGTGAAACGGATGCTCTACATTAGAGCGCACATAGAAGGTATCGCATTACGTTTTCGCGCTAAGTCCTTGAAAATTCAGTTGTTTATACGCAAAAGAAACGCATATCCCTATTGCACACTGGATACTCTGTTTGTTATGGTTGGGGAAAATCGTTGTGAGGCACAAATATGAATTGGATTCCTTCGTCCCTTGTCACAGGGATGCAAAGTCTCTTCAATGGTCAGAGTGGCATCCAGGAAGCTAGGGTGCAGATGGCATTGGAGGATATACGCGCAGCTATGCTGGAAGGCCTGAGTGAGTCGCGGTTGGGTGCTGCTTCAGCCTCCAAACTGGAGTTAAGGGTTACGCATGCAAGCGATTTGCAGGACCTGTGGTATTTGCGTGGTGACGTGATGGCGGCAATCGCATCCATGGATGGAGAAGCCATCGCCCGCCGAAAATTGGACCAGATCAGCGATATGTTCAGAGGTCTGCTGCCAAAGTCGCTGACTTCGCGCCCGAGTAGTTTGGGCTAAAGACGCCTGTCCCGATATCTAGTTGGGGTGCCCCCAGAAGAGCAACGCATCACGTCCTTCGACGACCAACTCCGCCTTTGATCCCACAGGTAGCATGACCTTGGTGGCAACATGTCCATACGGCAGATTGGTCAGAACCGGGGCCTTGATTTGACCTCGGAGCCACCGAATGACGGAATCGAGCTTGAACCCCCTGTCATGCGAAGACAGTTTGTACTCGGTAAACTGACCCATCAAAATTGCTTTTTGCTTCGCGAGTACGCCGGCGTGCAAAAGTTGCGTCAATAGACGCTCAATGCGGTAGGGATGTTCACCGACATCCTCCAGAAACAATATGCCACCTTTAATGTCGGGCAAGTACCCTGTACCCACAAGCGAAGCGAGCATGGTGAGATTGCCACCCCAAATAGTTGCATTTCCCAGTCGAAACTCTTTGTCAAGCGCTGGCGTAGCAGGCGTGAAACTGGATACCTCACGGAGTTGACGCCAACCCGCACCTTCCCCCTGGCCAGTGATCATGTCGTTGAAGCAGTCCTCCATGATCTCATCGGGCATTGCTGGACCATCAGCCGGTTTTGCACCTGATTGTGCAGACTCGCCTCCCACTCCAAACCCTTCACACAATGCCGGCCCTGCCCATGTCGTGCAACCTGTCTTCGCCAAAACGGCCATTTGGAATGCAGTGAAATCGCTGATACCAACAAATTGGGTTCCTCGCTCAATGGCTTTGCTCACTGCCTTGTAACGGATTCCACCCAGTATGCGTGTCAGGCCGTAGCCACCTCTGGAAATCAAAGCGACATCTGCTCCACTGGCCGCGGCACGGTGAATGGCTGCCAGCCGGCTTGCATCGTCACCGGCAAATCGAAGATGACTGCTTAACGCATCAGGATCTACCTCGACCTCATGTCCCAGATACTGGAGGCGGCGAATGCCTCTTTTGAAGGCGGCCTTGTCCCGAACAGCGCCGGAAGGAGAATAAATATAGATGTGTTTCTTTTTCACCGTGCCATTATCAGCCAGTGAAGTGGCGCAGTTGCTCAAGCTCCAATGCCGCGTGCCTGGATCCATTGCACCAATTGGGGGGCGCCCATGGGCCTAGCGTAAAGATAACCCTGACCTTCATGGCAACCCATACGAAGCAATGTCTCAGCCTGCGCTTCTTCCTCAATACCCTCAGCGATTACCGTTAGGTTCAGATTGCGCCCCAGCTCGATCACCATCGACGCGATGTGCCCCCCCAGTACGGCGCTGTTCAATTCGGTAACAAAGGCACGGTCGATTTTGAGTCGGTCAATCGGCAATTGACGCAGATGGCTGAGTGAGGAATAGCCTGTTCCAAAGTCATCGATGGCAATAGAAATGTCCATCTTGCGAACCTTGTGCAAAGTCTCCAGCATGAAGTCAGGGTCTTCCATTGCGACCGACTCAGTAATCTCAAGCTCCAGACACTTGGGATTGATACCGGTATCGGCCAACGCGGACCGGAGTTTGTCCAAAAACTCCGGATGGCGAAACTGGATTTGCGACACGTTGACTGACATCCGTAAATCGGGCAGGCCCAGCGCCTGCAAGCGAGCCAGTTCCATGCATGACACACGCAGCACCCAGTCACCAATAGCCACAATCATCCCTGACGCTTCTGCCAACGGAATGAATCGATCTGGTGGCACATAGGTACCGTCTTCGTTGCGCCAGCGGATAAGAGCCTCGACGCCGACCAATTTGCCGCTTGTCAGGTTGATTTGGGGCTGGTAAACGACGAATAACCGTTCACTTTCAACTGCATGGCGTAAAGCCTGTAGGAGGCGAACACGCTCTCGGATATCTGCCCCCATCTGGGCAGAGAACATCACAAAACTGCCACGACGACTTTTCTTTGCCAGCTTTAGCGCAATATTTGCGTCCTTCAACGCATCACGGCCTGCAATTCCTACGCCCAGCTCCTGCGTCAGCCCCATGGTTGCCGTGACCACCATGGAATCGTCCTGCACTTTAAAAGGAGTGCGAAACAGGTCCAATACGGTCAAAGGATCGAGCACATTGCCGGGGCCCATGAGGCCAAAGGTATCACCACCCAAACGTGCAAGAATGACGTCACCGCCCAGCTCCAGTTTCAACCGCTCCGCTACCGCTTGCAACAATCGGTCGCCTTGCTGGTGACCCAAGGCGTCATTGATCTCCGAAAAGTCATCAATATCCAAAATGGCAATCGCATCAGACGGATACTGGTCGGACAGTAAGCGCTCGTCGCTCAGGTCAATAAACTTGTTGCGATTGGGCAGACTGCAGAGACGGTCGTAGAACGCGAGCTGATCGAGTTTGCGAATCTGCTCATACGCCCGCACAGCTGCCGTAACTGTGGCATAAAGTTTGGTGCGGGTGAGTTCCGACTTCGTCTTATAGTCGTTGATATCGAAGTCGTGAATCGTCTCGATTTCTGGCGCGTAGCCAGGCTGGCCCGTTCGCAGGATGATGCGAAGTTCTGTCAAGCGGAGATCTTGCCGAATAGTCTTGACCAGCGCCAGCCCCGCATCCTCCCGCTCCATCACGACATCAAGCAGGACGACCGCTACCTCTGGCTCTGATCGCAACAGCTGGGTCGCCTCAGCCGCGGAATAGGCATGCAGGAATTGAAGGGGTCGCCCGAGTATCTTCACGCCAGCTAGCGCGAACGTCGTGGCCCGATGAACATCAGGCTCATCGTCAATGACCATCAGGCGCCAGACCAATCCCGCAGAGACTCCGGCTTCGCTTTCGTCATCCAGGAAATGCAGCGTGTCAGTATCGGTATGCATTCAAACTTGGAATATTGATCTTTGCAAACATTGTGCACCAGCAAGCAGAAAAAATGTAATCAAACGGCGAAAACTTTTGGCGATGCGTTTTGGATGCACGGGATAACCCTTGCTGAGCGGCTAGGGCGAGTCCATGAATTGCAGTGCAGCTTGGGCCAGAGGCGCGCCGACTTCCGGAAGGAAGTGCCCCTCCTCCGCAAAAAACAACGGCGCGAAGCACCCCTGAATCTGGCTGTGCAACGTCTCCATGACTCTAGGGCCCAAAACTGGATCCTTCATACCAACCGCCATCAGAGTCGGACCTCGCCACTGGGTCTGCCAATAGCCACGAGCCTGTCGCGATACAGCAGCACCGTCGGACTCCATGTGGTCCGGGACCAGGCCTGGAAAGGCGCGGGTCGCTGCTCGGTGCCCTCTGTCAGGGAATGGCGCTGCGAATGCCAGCCACTCGGCTTCTGACAGGCCAGGATTGCTCCGTGCAAAGAGCCGGGCAATGTCGAATTCCGGCTTCTTGGCACACATTTCGCGCCAGGCCAGGAATCCGGGCGTTAGCGCCGTGTCACCCGTTGCCAGCATGGTGTTCATGACCACTAGCCCTGCGAAGCGCTCGGGCATCGCAATGGGCAAGGTCAGGCCCAGCAATCCGCCCCAATCCTGTACCACCAGAACGACGCCTTGCAGGTCCAGACGCTCAATCAGTTCCAGCAGAGTTTGCCGGTGAAATGAGAAGCTGTGTGCAGACTCCCTTTTTGGCTTGTCGCTTTTACCAAAGCCGACCATATCTGGCGCAATGACGCGATGCCCTGCTTGCAGGAATACCGGAATCATTTTGCGGTACAAATAGCTCCACGCCGGGTTGCCATGCAGACACAGATAGACCCGGTCAGCATCCACAGGACCCTCATCCAGGTAGTGCATCCTCAACCCGTCAAGAACTGGCAGGTCACTCACATAGCGGGGTTCCCACGGGTAATCCGGCAGACCAGCAAACTGTGCATCGGGCGTGCGCAGTGCGTCTTCACGTAGCGGGTGCAGTGCCCTCCTCTGTTGATCCTGCTCGCTCCGCTTGTTGCGGAAAAACTCTTGCAACACAGCGGAGCAGGCTTCGCTCTGAACACCGCCCTCCACCCGTGTCTGGTGGTTCAGCGTAGTGTTGTCAAAGAGATTCACTACAGATCCTGCCGCTCCAGTTTTGGGATCAGCGGCACCAAAGACAACCCGGTTCAATCGGGCATGCAGCATGGCCCCACTGCACATGGCGCAGGGCTCCAGTGTGACAAACAGGTCACAGCCATCCAATCGGTAATTGCCCAAAATATTGGCTGCCGAACGCATGGCGACAATTTCGGCATGCGACGTTGGGTCGTGGCTCCCAATGGATGCATTGCGGCCGGTTGCAACGACCTGTCCGTCCTTTACGATCACGGCACCCACTGGAACCTCACCCGCGGCGACAGCCGCCCGCGCCTGCACAAGAGCAAGATCCATGAAACTTGCATCTGTCATACTAGCTACCATATTGATAGCAAACCAGTCATACTATACGAGGGCTAGAGGTGTTTTCAATGGGACTACTTTTCGTCAGGCATTGGCCGCGCCTGCTGCAAAGTGGTTTCCACAGACTGCTTGACTTGTTGCTGAATCTGTTGGCTCTGCTGCGGCAACGTGGCGCTGGCGGGCACAGCCGGCATTCCAGTGGGTGCAACGGTCAGCGCGCCCATTTGCTTTTTTGCCAGCACCGCAACGATTGCAACGGCAATCAGCAAACCAAATACTCCGAAAATTGTGCGCATGTCAATCCTTGTTTTGGTAGTCCAAATGATCCCGTCCCGCGATAGATACCAGCCCTGCGGCCAGCAGCGCCGACACCATTGCATGCACAAACCCCAACGCGACCGGGCGTACTTCCATCCACAGCGAAACCATTCCAAAAACCAATTGCAGACCCAGTAGACCGGCCATGACGCGAACGCGTATCGACAGCGCCGGGCGCAGTCGTCGATCCCACAGGATCGAAGCCAGCAACAACGTTGTCAGCATAGCCGAACCCGTGTGCAGAAAAGCCACCCAATGTGCACCGCGTACAGCATAGGCACTGGCCGCCGCGCCCAGGCCCACGTGAACGGCAAACACAGCAATCGTCAATGACAAAATGGAGTCAAGGGGTGCTACAGGGCTGGGCACCACAACTAGCGTCTCGCGTAGCCACCAGCAGGCAGCTACCAAGGCCGTTCCCGCCACGACATTGGCGATGGTAACTGCGCTGAAACGGTAACCGGGTGTCATTGGACCGATCAATGCAAGAAGGACCGTTACGGCCACGATCCATGCGATCGGCTTGACCACACGGGGCATCGCTGTCCGGTTTCTCCAGCCCAAAAACGCCGCCGCCATTGCCAGGATTCCAACGCTGGCTGCCGCCAATCGGTGCACCATCCGAATAGCTTTCTCGACTTCAGATGGCAGTTGTGAAAGTGGAGCGCCGTCCGCATCAAATGCCGTGGTCAACCGAAGCAAGATGCTGGCGCCCAGTATGGTCATCGCAAGGATCGATCCGATCGATCCAATCGCTCGCAAAATCCGAAAGGGAAGCGTGGCAGTCGTTGGCAACAGAAGGTTTGAATGCATGGCTTATGGCTTATGGGAATGCCGCACAGCGCGCAGCACAATAACAACGAACATAACTCCGCCAACAATGGCAACCAGGCCGCCCAGGCCCATCAATCCCATGCCCAAAGTCTCTTGCGTTGAACGCAACACCTGGTCTGCCCCCGCGACTTTGCGCTGAACTCCGTATCCACCGGACCAGACCAGTCCAACAATGTGCATCAGCTGCCCGACGCCATAGATCGTAGGTTGCCATGCCGCCATTCTGGAGTCGGGCGCACGATACCCCAAACGCGGCAACAGCAGATAGACCACGCCCATCATTGCCAGGGTCACGCCGACAATGCAACCGTGGTAATGCGCGGGAATACGAACGTTGCTACCAGTTATCAGAAAACCAATGATTCCGCCTGCGGAGAACAACGCCAGGGAAGCGATCAGACTGGCCCGCAGAGGGCGCTGTGCTGCGGTTATTGTCCGGACAGGCCACAGCGACCACACCACCGCAAGCGCTACCGGGGGAATGACAAGACCACCGCCAAAGCGCATCAACAAGGTCTGCCATTGGTGGTGCTCAACCGACGTTACGTGGTGCGCCAGGTAGGTGATGGGGGTCAGAAAAACACTGAAGAGGGCAATGGCCAGCAACAGTGTCACCACGCGTGGAGACAGTGGCAGACGGGCACCAACCGCCGACGCCAGCCATATCCAGCTGACCAACATCAGCAACGTGTACGCGAATTGCAACACGTGCCCTCCCCCCCAAAACACCAGTTCGTAATAGATGCGGGGGTCCAACTCGCGCGGTACCGAAAGCCAGGACCAGACAAATGCCACGGCCGCCACAGCCGTGGCAACCATGGCGGCGCTCAAACCGAATCGCAGTGCCCCGTTTCCGGTTATCGTGGAGCCGATCGGGGTGACCGCCAGCATCGATCGCAAACACAACAGCACCATGCCAAAACCGAACACGACCAGACCGCCCTGGAAAACCGTGCCATCCAGCATGGGTACGTAATTGGCCATGATCGGCGTGGCATTCTGCACAAATGGCGCAACCGACATGGTTAGGGTGCCGAGCGCAGATAGGGCGAAGGAAACCCATGCCATCGCCTGATACCTTTGCGTGCCACCGAGCGTCCACAAGGCTCCGCCAAAGGAGAGAAACCATACGAGTACCGAAAGGTCGACGTGCACTACCAGCGCGACACGAAAGAAATCCGCAATCGGGAAAAACGTCTGCAATTGCGGTGTGCGGGACAGCACCAATAGAATTGAAAACAAGCCAGACGCCAAAAGCGCCAGCATACCCAGTGCGAGCCAGGCAATCGCCAGTTTTCGACGGACGTCCTGTGGAACATTCAGGTCAAAATCAAACCCAGTTGAATAAGTTGTAGCGTTGCGGTGTTCTTCAATCATCGTGCGGTTCGTGCAATGGCCCATCCAGAGCGCTGATTGTCTGCGAATCTGGCGGCCGCATACCTGATTTCAACCGAAACCGCAGGCCATCAATGGTTTCTGCAAGCAATTGTCGCTGGCTGCCGGCCCAAACCACGGCGATCCGGTCACGCGGCGCGGCGGCGCGCAGTCGCGGCTCACGCGTGCCACTGAGACGGTCCTGCACCCAACGGTCACCGAGGCGAAATTCACAGTCATTCTCTCGACACCCCGCAATCACCACGCCATCGGCACCCAGACGCGTCGCATATTCAACAAATGAGGGCGGCAACATGCCTGCGCACTCCAAAGGCAGTACCGCAGTGGAAGTATCGGCAAACGCCTGCCAATCCGCAGTCTGCCGACAGCTGAAGACCATGATCTTCTGGGGCCCGGTCAATGCCGCCAACTTTTGCTGCAACTGACGGCGCAGGTCCGCCACCGGTGCATTGGGCAGCTCTATGCCAGAGACGATGTCCTCGATGCGCCTGAACGGGGTTGACGAAGGACAGGAGCCTACACAAATGCCGCAGGCAGCACACAAATCCGTGATGACGGCCGCCTGTTGTCGATGGTGCAGCTGGTCGGTACGTGGCACCATGACAACGGCGCCAAACGGACAATCGGCAACGCACCGGGAACACCCGTTGCAGTTGTTCAGGTCGACGATGGCGGGCAGACTGGTCGACTGCACATCGCGCAGCTCTTGCAACCCCGGGACAAAGGGCAGCACGCACAGGAACAGCGTACCCGCGAGAGCCAGCAGCCATACGCCCTGCGCGGACACGAAGTCCACCAACGGATGGATGAACAGATAAAACCAATCCAGTGACAACGTGGCGGCAATATGACCACTGTCCGCCGGGCCGAGACTCTCAGCGGGGACCGCCAATGCCATCACTGCAAACACGGCAATCGTGCCGACCGTCAGCGCCCGCGGCGGCCAGATTCGCACGTGGGACACTCGCTGCACATGGATCCATACGCCGGCCAGCAGAAACAAGGGAATCCCGATGTGCATAAACACAATCAGTGAAAAGAACCGGTCATTCAGTGCGCTGGCGGTCAGAAAGTTGCGCACCAACACATCTGACGCGATGGGTAACGCCTGCAGCCACTCCGCTGTCGCGGTTACGCTGAACAACGCACGTGCATCCCAGAGCAACCAAAAACCCGTCAGACCAGCGATCCACAAAAGCCACAGCAGCGGAACCCCGGAAACCCAGGAAAACCAGCGCACACCACCATAGTGCCCTCTGGCGGCCTCGCGCAGCAGATGCAGCAAGGACAGCAGCATGAACCCATCCGACGCGTAGCGGTGCAGACCACGTAGCAGGCGGCCCAGCATCCAGGGATCAAGCTGCAACCGCCGACCGGATTCGTAGGCGCCCGCAACACTGGTGTCATAGAGCGCGAATGCCACGGTTCCTGTCACGACCGCAATGACCAGACACAAAAACGCCAGCGACCCCAAATGGCGCCACGGGTTATTGGCGGCAGGAAATGCACTGTCCAGTGCACCCGTCAGATATTCGTCACTGGTTCGCAGCGAGCGAAGCAGGTTTGGCATGGCAAACCATCTCATCCGTGAATGAAAACGAACCCACCTTCAGCGGTCAGGAAGTCAACGATGAGGACTTGCCCGGGCGCGAGATTCAGGTCAACTTCCCGGGCGAAGTGAAAAATTCCGTCGGGGCCGTCCGCCAGCCGGGCCCGAAAAACGTGACGCCCAGCCGGAATATCTAGCCGCCGATAGACGGTTGCTGCACCGTCCTGCCGCAGTCCCGTGGGCGGAGTTTTGATGCGGTACAGCGGCTTGTCGTCCATGTCGAGCTCCAAGAGGACGTCGGCCCGCTGGCGCGGACAGTCCATTTTGGTGCGCATATTGGGTGCCAGCTTGGCCAGCTCAGCTTCACTGCGTTCCCTGCATGCCTGCACCAATTGTGCAGAGTGGCTAAACGACAGCTTGACGAGTGCATCGTTGTCACCTCGCAATCGATATGGCGGTGAAGTGGAGAAATAGGCAATCACGGCGGCAAACGCACCGTAAGCCAAAATTTGCAATATGTAGCGCAAAGCACTTGGTCGGGTATCGTCAGACATGGTTTCCTCCCAATTTCACGACATCGGCTTGTTGGCTGTCGAGTGGCCGCTGAGGCGCCAGGTGAAACGCATCGGAAAAACAGTCATCACTGGAAATGCCGTGCTTGACGAATGCGGGTTGCGCCGCCTGCACCATCTGTACTGAGCCGCAGGCATACACCTGATGCTGGGACAGATCCGGAAAATCAGCCAATATGGCTTCGTGAACCAGTCCGGTGCGGCCCGTCCATGCATCCTCAGGCTGCGGCGCGGACAGAACCGGTACAAACTTAAAATTCGCATGGTCTCGCGCCCATTGCTCTGCCAGACTGCCAAGGTACAGGTCACTGCGACGGCGCACGCCCCAATACAAAATCATCTTGCGGTCCATGCCTGTGTGAAATGCAGACTCGACCATGCTCTTGACCGGCGCAAAACCGGTCGATCCGGCGACAAAGACAATAGGTTTCTCGCTGTCCTGGCGCAACGTAAACGTGCCCAGGGGCCCTTCAAACTCCAGTGTATCCCCCACCTTCATCTGGTTGAACACCTTCGTCGTAAAACGCCCCCCTGGTACCAAGCGCACCTGGAGTTCAATTTCCTCCGCCGCGTGGGGAGCTGTCGCAAACGAAAAACTGCGCTTCTCGCCGTTGTCGAGAACGATGTTGATGTACTGGCCAGCGTAAAACCTCAGCAACGTGCCGTCCACCAGTGTCAACATCACGCGCATGACGTCGGCAGACAAGGATTCCAGTTGGGTCACGCGGGCTACATGCAAGTGCACAGGAAGACTTTGTGCACCGGCCTGCGGTACGTATTCGATTTCCATATCGCTGAGTGGCTCGGCGCAGCACAACAACGTCTTGCCGCTAGCACGCTCAGCGGCCGTCAGAACGGACTCCTGGTACGGATTGAGCCGGACGGTTCCGTGCAGGACCGTAGCCTTGCATACACCGCATCCCCCATTGCGGCATTCGAATGGCATAGGCAGTCCCGCACGCAATCCTGCATCCAGAAGTGTCTCACCAGTGCGCGCTGCGATGATGCGTTCATCGGGATGAACCGCCAGATTCCAGCTCGCCTGCTTGCCGCGCGCCAGCGGAGGCAACCACGGCAGAACGACCAGCACCAGGCTCACTCCCACCGTCAGGTACCAGGTTTCCTTCCCGCCCCAGCTTTGAATCAGTGGATAGGCCATGAGATAGAACCAGTCGAAATCAACCGTTGCGGGCAGTGTTGCCATGTCGACCGGACCCTGGCTTACTGCGGGCTTGACGGCCGACAAAACTAGCAGAGTAATCCCAATGGCAATCATCAAAGGACGTGGCGGATTGGTCTTGGCACTGGGTACGCGTTGGGTGTGAATCCACAGAACCGCAAGTACCCCCAGCGGCAGACCGATATGCAGAAACGACAGCAGCGAAAAAAGCCGGTCACTAACGTTCGCGTTGGTGATGAAGTTGCGAGTCATCGATCCACCAATCACCGGCAATGCATCGAACCACTCCGTCGTCGCCGTGACCACAAACTGGGCTAGTCTGTCCCACGGGAGCATGTACCCGTTGACGCCCGACGCAAATGTAAGCCACAGCAGTACAACCCCAGATACCCACGAAAACCAGCGAAACCCGCGGTAGTGATCAAAGGTGAAGTGCCGCACCAGGTGCAACAGCATCGTGATGACGAGACCGTCGGAGGCATAGCGGTGGAAGCTGCGCAATATGCCACCGGCAAACCATTGGCCGTGGGTTAAGGCCTCAACCGAACCGTAGGCCACCGCCACCCCGGTTTCGAAGAATGCGTAAAGATAGAGCCCAGTTCCTATTGCGATCCAAAGCAAAAAATAGGTGATCGCTCCGAGATAGTAGAACGGATTGAGCCGCTCACCAAAAATCGCGTTAAAGACTTTTTCAATAGAGAGAAACGCGGTTTGTCCAGTTTTTTGCAATGTGTGAAGCACTTCGATACGATCTAAGGATTCTTCGAGGAAGAAAAGAAAATCCGGCGGGCCCGGCGGTTGGCAAGCCACTCTGACAAGAAGAACCACAGCATGGTGACCGCAAACGTGACACCACCTGCCACCTCAAGCAGAAGGCCATACTTGACCTCGTACTTTCCGGTCTTGGGGTCGTACACCGTACACAGAATGCGCACACGGTCCACGAGATCTTCGATGCTCAACTGTTGCGGTGCGGGCGCATTCGTCATCAGCTGCTTGATGGGCTCGCCAATGGAATCTGCCGTGAGCTCTTCGCCATAAATTTGCTGGTAAATGCGCCCCTGAGCGTCTAGCAGGGTTACCTGCAAAATGTGGTCGAAACCCGCGGGGGTTGGCAGGTAGCTGAAACCAAACTCTTTGGCTAGTCGCGCAACGCTACTACCCGCAGGACTTAGAAACTCCCAGTTCGCCGCGTCGATGTGGTACTGGCGCGCAAATGACTTTAGTGACTGGGGTGAGTCCGCAGGTTGGTTGAAACCGATACTGACTACATTGAACTGGCTTGTTCCGAAAACGCCACGTCCCGCTTCAACCGCGGTCTGCAGCGAACGGGTGGTAAGGGGGCAAACCTGAAAACAGCCGGTGTAAATAAAGCTCACCAACAGGGGCTTTCCACGGTATTGCGACAACCGAACGGACCGACCCTCACGATCAAGGAAAGCAAAATCTCCGGGCGTTGTTCCGATCATGGCCTGACTGGCGCTCAATGCCGCCTTCTGGTCCAGCGTAACGACGCTGTCCGACTCAGCGGCCCCTGCAGTCGCAGCAAATGCGATGGCCACGCCAAACAGAAACCGACGGCACAGCGAACTCCAAAACAGTGTAATGAGATTACTGAGCCTGTGCGAACATCGTGGGATCATGGTGAGCGAGTCCTGCACATCTTCACGCTACCCAGCTGTCCAGCGTTGACACAACCAGAAGCAGGCTCAGCTGAATCAAGGAAGCAAAAAAGGATCCCATAGCCGTCTTTCGCGAAGGCGACCTTGCGAGCAACCAAGCTCTATAGACAAAGTATCCGCCACCGACAACAGCCCCGAAAAGGTAAATGACCCCAGCCCCAAACCAGATGGGCAGCAGCGCAGTGATCGCCAGTGCAACGGTGCTCCACAAAACGACTTGCGCGGCCCGCGGAGTACCAATGACCACCGGCAGCATGGGAACCCCGGCTGCGGCATACTCTGCCTCATTGGCGATTGCCAGACTCCAGAAATGTGGCGGTGTCCACAAAAACAAAACAATCGCCAACAGCAGTGGGAGTGGACCAATCACAGGGTTCACCGCCGCGGCACCTGCCAAGACCGCGAAACTACCGGCGAGTCCGCCCACCACGATATTCAGCCAGCTTCGGCGTTTGAGCCAAACCGTATAGACGATGGCGTAAAAGAACGCCCCAAGAAAAACAAAAACTGCAGACGTCGGGTTAATGACCCAGGCGGCGACGGATACCGAAGACACCAGCATCACCGCCATCAGCACCAGCCATGCAGGGGAATCCGGGAGAGAACCTGTCACAAATGGGCGCCCACGGGTACGCGCCATCAGGTGGTCCGTATGGCGTTCGTAGTACTGGTTGAAGGCACCCGCGCTGGCGGATGCAACAAACACCGTCAGTGCCACAACGAGTAGCTTTAGCAGTCCGATGGACGGACCTGGCGTAACCACCAGCCCGACCAGGGCTGTGATCATGATCATGAAACCGATGCGCAGCTTGAAAAGGCCTAAAACACTGCGTGCTGTGGAGATATTCATTGTCACATCTGAAGTTTTTGTATGGAGCATCTCGTTCATCAATCAAATATCCCATGCCGCTTGAGCCGCAATAGTCACTACGCGGGCAAAAAGCCCGCGTAGTGTGTTGCCAACTTAGCTCAGACCCCATACCTGTGAAAGGTACTTCCAGTTGATGAAGTAATACAGAATAAACGACACCAGGAATACCATGGCCAGAACAAAGGTACCGGGCGCCGCGAACCCGGCTGATCCATAGGACTGCGCAGCAGCAGTGGGAGCTGTCGGTGGAATGGGTGTGAAATTTGCGCTGACGCTTCCACCGTTCAATTTTTTGCCCCACAACAGGGAACCCACGGTGATGTAGATGTAAATTGCTCCGCCCAGAATCGCAGCGATACCCGCAATACCAACCAACCCCATCAACAGGTAGGCCGCACCAGGCCACTCATAGGCCATGGGTGCGCCGCTGAATGCCATATCCCAGTGCCGACGCGAGACGCCCAAGGTACCAGCCCCCATCATCACGAGGCAAAAGAAGTACATGGAAAAGCCGAAGAGATAAGGCTGCAACTTGGCCAGACCCGGATTGATCATTTCGCGACGGAACAGAACGGGGATCAGGAAATAGGTCAATGCCATGAACGACAGCGTTGTGCCTACCACCACCGTTGCGTGAAAGTGACCCGGAACATAGATCGTATTGTGGATGATCATGTTGAGCTGCTCGGTGCCCATCATGACCCCCGAGATCCCGCCCAAGAAGCCAAAGCCGATGATGGAGATGAAGACGCCAGACCACACGGGGTTGCCCCATGGCGCCTTGCGCAGCCACTCAAACAATCCGTTGTTGTAGCCTTTGGCCCGTTGTGCAACTTCGATGGCACCAGGGATAGTCAGACCGTGAATCATGGAGGCCAACACGGCAAAGTACATGAAATAGCTGGTGTTGACGACTTTCCAAGCAGTGCTGACACCAGGGTCCGCCAATAGGTGGTGGGCGCTGGCCAATTGCAGGAACAAGATGTACAACAGAAAGGCGCCACGGCTCACGCGCTCGGACATCGGTTTTGCGCCGAATGCAATAGCAGCCACCGCATACCAGATGGAGATATGCGCGGCGACGTTGATCTGCTGCGAGGAGTGGCCAAATGCCCACCAGATGGTGCGGTAGATCAGAGGATCAACGGAACTGATGACGCCAACCGACAGGAGAAAGGTCGGAATCAGAATGATGGCGCCGGAGGCAATCGTGAACACGGCGATGATGGCCGCAACGATGGCTCCAAATGTCACCAAAGGCACCGATCCCTGGTAGGTCTTTTCGCGCTTGGCAATCACGAGCGTTCCGAAAAATACGAAACAACCGATCAACGCACCGACGGCAAACAGAATCAACCCCAGATAGAACGTTGGGTCCGCCATCATGGGAACGTAAGACGTCATCATGACACTCGAACTTCCCTGAAAAACGGCAACGTTGTTCATGACGGCACCAAGCAGCATCAGTACAAATGCCACCCATGCCACCTTGGGCGTCGCTATACGGCAACGCAATAAGGTTGATGAACAGAAATACAGCACGGCCATCTCAAAAAAGATGATCCAGAAGATCAGCATGTCAATTCCATGCGCGGTCAACACCATGTAGAACGTATCAGCGGCCAACCAGTGAATGCTGGGCCAGCGGGTGAGAACCACCCCAATCGCAAGAATGCCACCGACCAGCAAGGCCACGACGGCGGTAACGGCATTCACAATCATCAGCTTCTCGGCCTGTGATTCAAACTGCAGCCCGGAGCGGGGGCAGGTACGGTAAGTTGTCGTTGTCATCTGCGTCACCTTATTTCACGTAGATGCGGCTAACCATCGTGTGATGATTGATTCCGCAGAATTCGTTGCAAACGACCGAATAGGTGCCAGACTTATTCGGCGTGATCTTTACCACGTGTTCATAGCCTGGAACAATTTGAATGTTGATATTTACTGGCTGCAAGGAGAACCCGTGGTTGTAGTCCATGGACGTGAGGTGCAGACGGTAGGTCTTGTCTTTTTCCAATTCAAGAATCGGCCAAAAATTCCACAGACGCGCCGTCAGATAAACGTCACTACCAGCAGGCGGTGCGACCACGGGAATGTTTTCGGCTGTCTCGGTGCGAACCGTGTATTTGTCCACCATCGCCTGGGCCTTTTTCGAAAAGAGTTCCGGTGTGGTCTTGTACGTTTCAGTGGACAGGTTCTGATTGCCAAAAATATGCCAACCAATCATCATGGCAAACATGGTCAGACACCAGACCAGTGCGATGGCAATCCAGGTCCCTTCGACACGATCTAACGGGTGCTTCCACCAGAGTCGTTCTGCCGGCGGCAATATTGCGCTCATATGCTTTTCTCCTAGTTTTTTGGGGTGATGCGGTCAGCGCGTTACTTAGCGAGCGGTACGGTCAAGATGTCGATCACACCCCACAGGGAGTAGACGACCATCGGAATCATGACCCCGAGGAAAAGCAAAATGAACGGGTTATCGAGCAACTGCTGCATCATCGGCACCGGCTCATTGGGATCGTCGGTTGCGTGCGTGGAAGCGTTGGTGTGTTTGGGTTGCGACATGTCGTGATCCTTCAGTGAAATACCATCGTCAAAACGGCGTTCGACGCCTGACGTCACTGTAGACAGGTGGCCCAAAAATTAACTTAATGTGTCTTAAGAATTGACGACATCAAGTTTGACTTGGCGCAAATCAAAGAGGGATTCGCACAGGGGAAAACCCTGCACACGTGCTGGCGTGCACACCCCTCGAAACAAGAATGGATCAGGTGCGCGTCACGCGCAACCCGATCGGCGCTAGTGCCCTATTCCCACTCAATCGTGGCTGGCGGCTTACTTGACACGTCATAGGTCACGCGGTTGATGCCGCGCACCTCGTTAATGATGCGTCCCGACACCTTCTTCAATAGGGCGTACGGCAATTCAGCCCAGTCGGCGGTCATGAAGTCACTGGTCTGCACTGCGCGCAAGGCCACCACGTAATCGTAGGTCCGGCCATCCCCCATCACTCCCACACTTTTCACCGGCAGGAACACAGTGAACGCCTGGCTGGTGAGTTCGTACCAGGTCTTGTCGGTCGCTTCATCCTTGAAGTTGCGCAATTCTTCTATGAAAATCGCATCGGCGCGGCGCAGCAGGTCGGCATATTCCTTCTTGACTTCGCCCAAGATGCGTACGCCTAGACCCGGCCCCGGGAAAGGGTGGCGGTACACCATGTCGTGCGGCAAGCCCAGCGCGACGCCCAGTTCGCGCACCTCGTCCTTGAACAATTCACGCAAAGGCTCCAACAGTTTCAACCCCAACTGCTCAGGCAGACCACCGACGTTGTGGTGGCTTTTGATCGTGACTGCTTTTTTGTTGCCCGCGCCACCCGACTCGATCACATCGGGGTAGATCGTACCCTGCGCCAGGAAAGTGGCGCCTTTCACGGCGCGGCCACCGGTTGCTACGCTATTGATAGCGCCTTGTGCAACCAGCTTGAGGGCTGCAGCCTTAAAAACCTCAACGAACTCGCGTCCGATGATCTTGCGTTTGGCCTCCGGGTCGCTGACGCCGGCCAAATGCCCCAGGAACTGGTCGCTCGCATCCACCCGCATGACCTTGGCGTGCAGTTTGCCAACGAACATGTCCATGACCATGTCGCCCTCGTGCAGGCGCAGCAGGCCATGGTCTACAAAAACACAGGTCAGCTGGTCGCCAATGGCGCGGTGGATCAGGGCGGCTGCCACCGACGAGTCCACGCCACCGGACAGGCCCAGAATGACCTCTTCGTCCCCCACCTGTTCACGAATGCGCTGCACCGCCTCAGCAATGTAATCGCCCATGATCCAGTCCGCCCGTGTGCCACAAATATCCAGCACAAAACGGTTCAACAAAGCCTGCCCCTGTTTGGTGTGGGTCACCTCCGGGTGAAACTGGACGGCATAAAAATGGCGTGCCTCGTCTGCCATGCCGGCGATCGGGCATGCAGCATTGGATGCCATGACCGAAAACCCCGCCGGCATTTCGGTCACCTTGTCGCCATGGCTCATCCAGACGTCCAGCATGCCATGGCCGTCGGCCGTAACGCTATCCTGAATGCCCTCCAGCAGCCGGGTATGCCCGCGTGCCCGGATCTGGGCAGAACCGAATTCCCTCGTATGCCCGGCCTCCACCTTGCCACCCAGTTGCTGGGCCATCGCCTGCATACCGTAACAGATGCCCAGGACCGGAATCCCCAACTCAAACACCACCTGTGGAGCCTTGTCGGTGGTTTCCTCGTAAATGCTGGCATGGCTACCCGAAAGGATGATGCCCTTGAGGGAACCATCTTTGGCGTAAGCCCGCACCCATTCATCACTGACATCGCAGGGATGAACCTCGCAAAAAACGTGCGCCTCACGGACCCTGCGGGCAATGAGCTGGGTAACCTGGGAACCGAAATCAAGAATCAGAATTTTTTGGTGCATACGTTAAGCGGTAGAGCGTGGAGGCATCAGTCTGCGCGGTAGTTCGGGGCTTCTTTGGTGATCTGCACATCGTGCACGTGGCTTTCACGAATGCCGGCCGTTGTGATCTCGACGAATTCAGCCTTGTCTTGCATGTCCTCTATGGTGGGGCAGCCGCAGTAACCCATGGAGGCGCGAATGCCCCCCGCCATCTGGAACACGATGGAAACCATGGAGCCCTTGTAGGGGACTCGACCTTCGATGCCTTCGGGCACCAGCTTGTCCGCATTGGGGTTGCCGGTGCTCGATTCCTGGAAGTAGCGGTCGGCACTGCCCTGCTGCATGGCACCGATGGAGCCCATGCCCCGGTAGCTTTTGTAGCTGCGGCCCTGGAACAAGATCACTTCGCCGGGCGCTTCTTCGGTACCGGCGAACATGCCGCCCATCATCACCGTACTGGCACCAGCGGCCAGGGCCTTGGCGATGTCTCCGCTGTAGCGGATGCCGCCGTCGGCAATCAAAGGAATGCCCGAACCCTTGAGGGCCGCCGCCACACTGTCAATCGCCATAATCTGTGGCACTCCCACACCCGCCACAATCCGCGTGGTGCAGATGGAGCCGGGGCCAATCCCAACTTTGACGGCATCGGCGCCGGCCTCGGCCAAAGCCAGTGCCGCGGCGCCCGTGGCGATATTGCCACCAACCACATCAATATGCGGGTAGTTCTTCTTCACCCAGCGCACCCGTTCGATCACACCATGGCTGTGGCCATGGGCCGTATCCACCACGATGGCGTCCACACCGGCGCGCACCAGGGCTTCAACCCGTTCCTCGGTGCCCTCACCCACACCCACCGCAGCGCCGACGCGTAGTTTGCCCTGGGCGTCGCGCGCGGCATTGGGGAAACTGGTTTGCTTGGTTATGTCTTTAACTGTGATCAAACCTTTGAGTTCGAACGCATCGTTGATGACCAGCAGCCGTTCAATTTTGTATTGGTTCAGCAACACCTTGGCCTGGCTGATGGTGGTGCCGTCTGGGACGGTAATCAGTTTGTCCCGCGGGGTCATGATCTGGCTTACCGGCAGGTCGTACCGCGTCTCGAAGCGCAAGTCGCGGCCGGTCACGATGCCAACCACCTTGCCGCCATCGCAGACCGGAAACCCGGAAACACCGAGTTGCTCGGACAGATTCATGACCTGGCGCACTGTGTGTGACGGCGTGATCACCACCGGGTCTCGCAGCACGCCAGACTCATAGCGCTTTACCTTGGAGACCTGGGCAGCCTGCTCCGCAGGAGTCAGATTCTTGTGCACGATACCTATGCCCCCCTCTTGCGCAATGGCAATTGCCAAACGGGCTTCGGTGACCGTATCCATGGCCGCAGAAACCAGGGGCAGGTTCAGGGAAATATTGCGTGAAAACCGGGTGGCGAGGGAAGTGTCCTTGGGCAGGACTTGGGAATACGCAGGAACCAACAACACGTCGTCGAAGGTGAGCGCTTTGCCGAGGAGGCGCATGTCAAAGCTCCAAATGTCGAAATTGTACCCGTGGCGCCGGTCTGGAAAATCCGTCAAAGCCACAGTTGGAGGGGAAAATACGGGCTGTCTGCTCGATTTTTAATGCCTCGCGGGGCCATGGACGCTACACTTTGGCAATGAAAATGATACGAACACTCCTGGCGTCGGCGTTGGCTGGACTATGCTTTGCAGCGTCAGCCCAGTGGCAATGGATCGACAAAGACGGCCACAAGGTTTTCAGCGACCGGGCGCCACCGGCTGATATTCAGGAAAAGAACATTCTCAAGCGCCCGGGCAACCGCAAGCTGCCCGTGACATTAACTCCTGACAGCGCGTCAGAGACCGACGCACCGACCGCTGCGGCTGCTCCCCTTTTGCCCGCGTCCGCTGCCAAAGCTTCGGGCCTGGACAAGGAGCTGGAAGCCAAGAAGAAACTGGCCGCAGATGCCGAAGCCGCCAAGCGGAAAGCCGCCGAGGCGGAAGTCACCAAGGCCAAGATCGAAAATTGTGCACGCGCCAAGCAGGCCAAGACGACATTTGACTCCGGTGTGCGGGTAGGCCGCACCAACGCAGCCGGTGAGCGCGAAATCATGGACGAGGCCGCACGTGCTGCAGAAATCAAACGCATCAACGCCATCCTGGCCAGGGATTGCAATTGAGCCCGTCGCCACTCTGCCTCGTGTTTAGTAGCCGGCTTTGGCACCGGCACGGCGTTGGGCAAACAGTCCCGCAGCTTTTTTAGCCCCTTGGCCGACAAACCGCTCGCGGCGCGCGACCTTGGGGTCGACCGTCAACGGGCGATAGATTTCCAGCCGGTCCTGATCCTTCAATACGTGGGTTAGAGGGACCTTGCGGCCCCATACACCCTGCCCTGCGGCCGCAAAACCGTTCTGGTCGGCACCCTCCAGCGAGCCGCTGGCCCTCAGCGCCTGCGCAACCGTGCACCCCTGTGGCAACAAAAGGACCTGTTCTGCAACGGTCCGCGGTCTGGCGGAATAGACCACGGTGACGGCAATCTGGGCTTCAATCACCATAGATTTGCTCCGCGCGTTTGACGAAGGCATCCATCAGATTGGCCGCAATTTTGTCAAATACGGGGCTCACCAGTTTGCCCATGGCAGAGCTGTCAAAGCCGTAGTTGAGGATGAGTTCTACCTTGCAGGCACGCTGCGAACCATCCCCTAACGCGACAAAATTCCACTGTCCGTCCAACCGAGAAAAGGGACCATTCATCAACTGCATGTGCACCTTGCTGTCACGGGTATGGACGTTGCGGGTGGCAAAGGTCTGGCGCACACCGCCAAATGCAATGCCCAACTCGGCGGTCATTCCATCGTCATGCGACTCCACCACGCGTGCATGCTCACACCAGGGCAAAAACTCGGAATAACGGTCAACATCCGTCACCAGGACGTACATCTCCTGCGGGCTGTACCAGATTAAAACGGACTTGTGAACGGTTTTCATAGAATAGAGGTCTGCGCGGGATTGTAGACAAGCCCTTTTGCACACCTTCCTTTCCCGTCTGTCATCCCAATCTGAGTCCCATGGCCAAAAAACCAGCAGTCAACACCCGCATCGCCGACAACAAGAAAGCCGCGTTTAACTATTTCTTTGAGGAACGCTTTGAGGCGGGTCTGGTACTGGAAGGCTGGGAGGTCAAATCGCTACGCGAAGGCAAGGTACAGCTGACCGATGGCTACGTCGTGATCCGGGGCGGCGAACTCTTCATCATCGGTCTGCAGATCAACCCGCTGCACACGGCGTCGAGCCACATCAGTCCCGACAAAGTGCGTACAAAAAAGCTTCTGATGCACAAGGAGCAAATCCAGCGGCTGATTGGCAAGGTGGAACAAAAAGGCTACACGCTGGTGCCCATCAACCTGCACTGGAAGGATGGCAAAGTCAAATGTGAAATTGCCTTGGCCAAGGGCAAGGCCGAGCACGACAAGCGCGACACCATCAAGGACCGCGAAGGCAAGCGTGAGGTCGAGCGGGCTATGAAGAGCAAGAGCCGCTAGAGGGCTCTCTGCCAACCCGGCAACCGGCCTCAGGCCAGACTGCGTAAGGGATGTGCGCCCGCAGGCCAGGGGCTCTCAAAAAATGGTGCCACCATTTCAGGCCGCACGGCATCGATCCGTGCGGGGTTCCAGGTCGGCTTGAAGTCCTTGTCTATCGCCAGTGCTCGAATGCCTTCCACCGTTTCACTCGCAACACCCGAGCGGTCCAGATGCGCCGTGTAAAAACAGTGTTGCACCAAATCGCGCTCCATACGCAGATCATCGGCCAAGGTCATGGTGCGGGCCCGGCGAATCTGCTCCAGCACGACATGCAGCATCAAGGGGCTGCGGTGGCGCAAGGTCGCTGCCATGGCCCGCGCGGTCTTGGTGCCGGACGCTTCCAGCGCGGCGACGATGGAACCTATGCTCCCAAGACCGAACGCAGCATATTCCTTTGCATTAAATTCATCGGTAGCCCTCGTGGTTGCTGAGAATTTAGCTATTAAATCAGTAGCAATCCATTGCTCCAGTGATTCCTTGGATGCGTGACTCTGCAGCGCGGTCCATACCGTTGGCAGCGTTTCGGACGGCACACACACATCCGCCAAGCCCCACGCCACCGCCTGTTCGCCGGAGATGGTGTCACCGGTCAACGCGAGGTACTCGCCCACGTGGCCTGGACAGCGACTCAGAAAATAGCCGCCCCCTACATCCGGGAACAATCCGATGCCGGTCTCCGGCATGGCCATCTTGGTACGCTCGGTCACGATGCGTACACGGCCACCCTGGCTGATACCC
>CAINUX010000116.1 GCA_903853895.1 uncultured beta proteobacterium
ACCCGGCCATCTACCGCATCCGCCGCGCCACGCACCACAACACGGGTGACACCTGGTGCATCTACCCCATGTACACCTACGCGCACCCCATTGAGGACGCGCTGGAGCAGATCACCCACAGCATCTGCACGCTGGAATTTGAAGACCAGCGCCCGTTTTACGACTGGCTGCTGGAGCGCCTGATTGAAGGCGGCCTGCTGGCTGCCCCTGCACCCCACCAGTATGAGTTTTCGCGCCTGAACATCACCTACGTCATCACCAGCAAACGCAAGCTGGCGCAACTGGTGTACGACCACAAAGTGACCGGCTGGGACGACCCCCGCATGCCCACAATAGTCGGCCTGCGCCGCCGTGGCTACACGCCTGAGAGCCTGCACCTGCTGCACGAGCGCACCGGCACCAGCAAGGCCGGTGGCTGGACCGACTACTCCACACTGGAAGGCTGCCTGCGCGACGACCTGGAAACCAAGGCCCACCGCGGCATGGCCGTGCTGAACCCGGTCAAACTGATCATGACCAACTGGGACGACGTGATGGGCGCCGGCCACCTGGAGCCCTGCACCCAGCCCGCCCTGCCCCACCCACCCGAAGGCACCGAGCCACCACCCCCACGCCACTTCACCATCGGCAAAGAGGTGTGGATAGACCGCGAAGACTTTGAAGAAGTGCCACCCAAGGGCTACAAGCGTTTGTTCCCCGGCAACAAGGTGCGCCTGAAAGGCGGTTTTGTGATCGAGTGCACCGGCTGCATCAAAGACATCGACGGCGTCATCACCGACGTGCTGGCCACCGTGGTGCCCGACACCAAGAGCGGCACCCCCGGCAGCGAGACCGTCAAGGTCAAAGCCGCCATCACCTGGGTGGGCGTGGCCAATGGCGTGAACGCCGAAGTGCGCATGTACGACCGCCTGTTTCTGGACGCGCAGCCCGACGCGGGCGGCAAGGACTTCATCGAAAGCCTGAACCCGAACAGCCTGAAAGTGGTGACCGCGATCGTTGAGCCGTCATTGGCCAATGCACTGCCGGACCAGAAGTTCCAGTTTGAGCGGCATGGGTACTTTGTGGCGGATCGGGTGGATCACGTGCAGGGGAGCAAGCCGGTGTTTAACTTGGCGGTAGGGTTGAAGGATAGTTGGGGGAAGTGAGTACCAAGGCGCGCGGCAAGAGTATCCTCCCGAATTCAGAGTGTTTGCCGGAGAGCAGCGTGCAATAGGAGAAAGAATGTTGCTGCAAGGCACCACGGGATTGAAATGCATGGGCTATGGTGAATTCATATCGAAAGGCGGATTCCCCGACGATCCACTGCTTAAAGCGCTTCACGACGATGTTGTTAGCCTTGAAACAAAAAGCGCAAAAGCAATTGAAAAATTCATTGCACTTCAGAACGCCTTAGCCGAACTTATGGACTTCTTGGACCCGGGATATTTACGCTTTCCCAAAGCGGAGCGTTCAAAGTATTCGCCACCTGCGAGTATTGAAATCAAGTAGCAGGAAGCGCACGCCAGCCAAAGGTAGTGCGAATTTTGGGGGCCGCAGTAACTACCCGAAATGCAAGTCGCAGTTGCATGTGGTGGCGGCATGACGCTAGAAATTGCTACCTTTTTAATAGCTGCTTGTGCATATTCCACGGGGGCTAGTGGCATAATTCACTCATGAGACCCCAATCCATCTTCCGATTTTGGTTCGAAGAGCCAATCGCCAAACAGCACTTCGTCAAAGACGCCACGCTGAACGAAACCATCTGCACCCGCTTATGAATGCGCCTGTCCTCTACGTATTCAACATTTCGCACTACTGCGAAAAGGCACGCTGGGCGTTGGACTACTTTGGCATTGAACACGAGGCTCGTCACGTCATGCCGGGTGCGCACCGCATCATTGCAAAAAAGCTGGGTGCAAAGCGCGGATCGGTCCCGTTCCTTCAGACCGACGACGGGGTCATTGCAGGGTCCTCGGCCATCATTGACTGGTGCGAGGATCACAACGCTGGCAAGCGGACAAGTCTGTCAGGCGCAGACCCGCAAGCGGTGCGCGCCATCGAGAAGCGGTTGGATGACGTTGTGGGCGTTCATGTCCGGCGCTTCTACTATTCCGATGCCCTCATCAATGCACCAGCCTCCGTGCGCCCCATTTTTTCCAATGGGCTGCCGATTCTTCAGCGGGCCGCAGTGACGCTGGGTTGGTCGCGCATTGTGCCGCTCATGATCAAAGGCATGGATCTGGGCATTGAACAAGGCCTGCAATCGCGCGCGGTGGTCGAAGCTGAGTTGGATTGGCTCGATGGCCTTCTGGCAGACGGGCGGCCATATTTGCACGGAAACCAGTGGACCCGCGCCGATCTGACGGCTGCGGCACTGTTGGGGCCGCTTGCAGCCCCCAAAGAGCATCCCATTACGGCAAAGGCCTTTTTTCCAAGCACCGTGCTCAAGGCAATGAAAGATTGGGAAAAGCGCCCCACGCTGCAGTTTGTGGGCCGCATGTATGCGACCCACCGACTTTGAACACCATGTTGGGCCAGTTCTCTCTACCGGGCACAGTCTTGCGGTTGCTACTGATTTGGTAGCTGTATTAGCACATTCCACGGGGGCTAGAGGCCGATTTGACACACAAGCAGCCACCACCGTTAAACTTAACCCCATGCACCCCGCCATCGCCCAACACCGCTTAGGCATTTCTGCCATCTGTCAGCGCTACCGCATTCGCCGGTTGGAGGTGTTTGGCTCCGCCGCTCGGGCAGACGACTTTGACCCCGAGAGCAGCGACGCAGACTTCCTGGTGGAGTTCGCGTCAGATGTACAGCCCGGGCTGGACTCTTTCTTCGGCGCTAAGGCTGCGTTGGAAGCCCTGCTGGGCCGTGGCGTGGATTTGGTGGAGCCCGGCGCCGTGCGCAACCCCTACGTGCTGGCCAGCATCAACCGCAACCGCGAAGCAATTTATGCAGCAGCGTGACCCGCGCGCTTTCTTGTGGGACGTGCGCGAATCAGCCTTGGCGATTCAGTCGTTTACCGCTGGCATGGACGCGGCAGCCTACGCCAGCAACCC
>CAINUX010000117.1 GCA_903853895.1 uncultured beta proteobacterium
CCACGGCCTGGCAGCATCTGTGCCATGTGACCCATATTGGTCTCATGAACACCGGTGGTACCGCGCAAATGGCGTTTATTTTTGGTGGTCTTCTTGGTCAGAATGTGACGTTTGAAGGCTTGGCCGCGTTTAACGGTTCCACCTGGACGGACGCGGAAGCGTTTCTTCGCCGCGCTCTTGGTCTTCATTTTGGGCATATTAATGCTCCTTCTTGCTTGTGCTCGTGAGGCGTCTGGAAACTACTTCCAGCCTTGTTGGCCCCGAGCCACTTGTGTGGCGCCTTTCGGCACTCCACTTGTGTGCGGGTCTCTCAACCCACCCACTCAGAGGGCTAACGCCCTCCAATTCCTTTACGAAGCAGCAGCAGTTGCTGCGGCTTCGGCTGCCGGCTTGGCAGAGCCCGGTTTTTTCTTGCCCGGCGCGATCATCATGATCATCTGGCGCCCTTCGAGCTTGGGAAACTGCTCCACCACAATTAAATCGGCCAAATCGGCGCGAATCCTATTGAGCAACGCCATTCCGATCTCCTGGTGCGTGATTTCACGACCCCGAAAACGCAACGTGATCTTGCACTTGTCGCCTTCAGCAAGGAAGCGCTTGATATTGCGCACCTTGATGTTGTAATCGCCGTCATCCGTACCAGGACGAAATTTGATTTCCTTGATTTCGATAACCGTCTGTTTGGCTTTGGCTTCAGCCGCCTTTTTCTGCTCCTGGTACTTGAACTTGCCGTAATCCATCAACCGGCAAACCGGCGGAATGGCAGTAGCAGCAATTTCTACCAGATCAACATCCAACTCACCCGCCATACGGAGGGCTTCTGAAATGCTGACAACGCCCAAAGGCTCGTTCTCCTGACCCGAGAGGCGCACTTCTGGCGCCATGATTTCCCGGTTGAGGCGGTGTTTGCGTTCTTCGCGGTGACGACGGTCACGAAATTCAGTAGCGATGGCTCAGTCCTTCACAATATCTGCTACAAAAACAGTAGCTATAGCGCCGCGCGGCGCGCTTAACAAACCAACATCTTTGGATAAAACCCTAGACAACGGACTTGTTGGCAATATCCGCTGTAATTTTTTGCACGAATGCATCCAGGGACATTACTCCGAGGTCTTGACCACCTCGAGCGCGCACTGCGACGGTTCCTGCCGCCATCTCCTTGTCGCCCACGACAATCAGATAAGGCAGCTTTTGCATCGAATGCTCCCGTATTTTATACGTAATTTTCTCGTTGCGCAGGTCTAAATTGACCCTAAGCCCTTGATTTTGCAGCGTTTTGGCCACGGAACGCACGTAATCCGCTTGCGCATCGGTGATGTTCAGCACCGCGACCTGGACGGGCGCAAGCCAAGCTGGTAAGGCACCGGCACTCTCCTCGATCAAAATTCCGATGAAGCGCTCCAGGCTACCAACGATGGCGCGGTGCAACATGACCGGGCGGTGGCGCGCACCGTCCTCACCCACATACTCCGCGTCCAAGCGCTCGGGCATGGAGAAATCCACCTGGATGGTGCCGCACTGCCACTGGCGACCAATTGCGTCCTTTAGCGTGTATTCGATCTTGGGGCCGTAGAAAGCGCCCTCGCCCGGGGAAATTTCATATTCACAGCCAGACGCCTTCAAGCTTTCAATCAGCGCCGCCTCGGACTTGTCCCAGATTTCGTCCGAGCCAATGCGCTGCGCGGGCCGAGTTGCCACCTTGTAAATGATGTTCTTGAAACCAAAATCGGCATACACCTTTTGCAACAGCGAGCTAAAGTTCACGCACTCTTTCAGAATTTGGTCTTCGGTACAGAAGATGTGGCCATCATCCTGCGTGAAGCCGCGCACGCGCATGATGCCGTGCAGGCCACCCGAAGGCTCATTGCGGTGGCAATTGCCGAATTCGCCGTAGCGCAGCGGCAAGTCGCGGTAGCTCTTGATGCCCTGCTTGAATATAAGGATGTGACCGGGGCAGTTCATCGGCTTCAGTGCGTATTCGCGCTTCTCCGACTCCGTGATGAACATGTTCTCGCGGTACTTGTCCCAATGGCCTGTCTTCTCCCACAGGCCCTTGTCGATGATCTGCGGGCCTTTGACTTCAAGATAGCCGTTTTCCTGGTAGACCTTGCGCATGTACTGCTCCACGCCTTGCCACAGCGTCCAACCCTTGGGATGCCAGAACACCAGACCGGGTGCATGTTCGTCGATATGGAACAAATCCAGCTCGCGGCCGAGCTTGCGGTGGTCGCGCTTTTCGGCCTCTTCCAGCATCGTCAAGTGCTGTTGCAACTCGTCCTTGGTGGCCCAGGCCGTGCCGTAGATACGTTGCAGCATCTCGTTCTTGTGGTCGCCGCGCCAGTAGGCACCGGCCAGTTTCATCAGCTTGAAGTGCTTGAGTTTGCCGGTGCTGGGAACGTGGGGACCGCGACAGAGGTCTTCAAACTTGCCTTCGCGGTACAGCGACACATCCTGGTCCGCCGGAATGCTTTCAATGATCTCGGCCTTGTAGTGCTCGCCCAGGCTTTTGAAGTACGCCACGGCTTCGTCACGCGGAAGCACGCGGCGTGTAACCGGCTCATCCAGGGCAGCCAGCGCCGCCATCTTCTTCTCGATGGCGGTCAGGTCCTCGGGTGTGAAGGGGCGTTTGTACGAGAAGTCGTAAAAGAAGCCGTGCTCAATGACGGGGCCGATGGTGACCTGCGCGTCTGGAAACAGTTCCTTAACGGCGTAGGCCAGCAAGTGGGCCGTGGAATGGCGAATGACCTCCAGGCCATCGGCATCCTTGGCTGTGATGATGGACAGCGCACTGTTGGCCATCATCTGGTAGCTGGTGTCTACGACTTTGCCGTCGACCTTGCCGGCCAAAGCCGCTTTGGCAAGGCCCGCACCAATCGATGCAGCCACTTCGGCAACGGTGACCGGGCCAGGGAACTCACGTTGAGAACCGTCGGGGAGCGTAATGTGAATCATGGTATGTCCAAAAAAAGAGGTGTTGAGAAAAGCAAAAAGCGCGGAGAGGTCCGCGCTTTACTATGAATTTGGTAGCTAGGTGCGCACAAGGCGCGCGGACTACGGCCTTATTCGCTTGAAGAAGTCGCCGGTGTAGTTCGCGGTGTCATAACCAGATTGCCTTTCTCGCTCTTATATAAAAGTGGATGGGAAGATTTTAACCTACAGTCATGAGGCAACGACATACCAGCCTTGCCCGCCCATATCCTTTCGTCAGCAAATCTGCCCATTTCACTATGTGCTATTCAGCCCAAGTCATCGAAGCCTATGACGAATATTGCTCCGAGTTCGGCGCCGACATCGAAATCGAAGCATTCGCAAAGCTCTATGGAATGAAGCTCTATGACAACAGAATCAAGACAACGCATGCACTGGATGCAACTTTGGCAATCGAAAAGCGCGACAAATTTGAGCGGATTCGAGATGCGGTTGAAAGACACAAAGTGCAGCAAGTTGCGAAACTTGGACAGGAGTTGGTCGATCAGCGCGAACGTCTGGCCAAGGCCGAGTTCGCCCTCACAAGGAAGTCAACAAAGAAAGCGACTGACGACAAACGCATTGCATCCAACAAGATCGAGCGTGCCCTGGAAAAGCTTGCGGAGCTGCAACGCACCGAACTCAAGGCCAGTGATTCAAGAATATTTCCTGGCTATTACGTGCCGGTAATGATCGTCGAAGACGGCAAGAAAGTTGTGCGCCCCATGCGATACCAATGCCGCATCGCGGGCAGTTCGGAGAATTTTGACACCCGGTTTCCAGGTACTTACAACGCCCGGCTGGACAACCTGGACGGCTTCTGGCGCAAGCAGTTTGGCTACACGCATGGCATTGCAATCGTTACTGCCTTCTATGAATATGTCACAACGGCAACCGGTGAAAAGGCCGTTATTGAATTCAAGCCACAGAACGGCCAGAGCATGTATGTCGCCTGCCTGTGGTCGCACTGGGTGTCTACTGGAAAAGACGACCTGTATTCTTTCGCGTTCATCACTGACGAGCCACCTGCAGAGGTATTGGCTGCCGGGCATGACCGCTGCATTATTCCGCTCAAGCGGAAATACGTCGATGCATGGCTTGAACCTGACCCGCAAAACCTAGATGCGATGTACACCATCCTTGATGACCGGGAGCGTCCGTACTTCGAGCATCTCCCAGCCAGCCAATAAAAAAGCCGGGCCTCTTTGCAAAGGCTCGGCTTTCTTTTAAGCAAGAACCGTGCTTAGTGGAACTGCTCTTCTTCGGTAGAACCGGTCAGCGCCGTCACGCTGGACTTGCCGCCCTGGATCACGGTGGTCAATTCGTCAAAGTAACCAGTGCCCACTTCCTGCTGGTGCGACACAAAGCTGTAGCCGCGGTCGCGGGCTGCAAATTCAGGTTCTTGCACCTTCTCGACGTAGGCGGTCATACCGCGTGCCACGTAGTCTTGCGCCAGGTCGAACATGTGGTACCACATGTTGTGGATACCGGCCAAGGTAATGAACTGGTACTTGTAACCCATGGCGCCCAGCTCCTTCTGGAACTTGGCAATGGTCGCGTCGTCCAGGTTCTTCTTCCAGTTGAAGGAAGGCGAGCAGTTGTAGGCCAGCATCTTGCCGGGGTGCTTGGCGTGCACGGCGTCTGCAAATTTCTTGGCAAATTCCAGATCAGGCGTACCGGTTTCGCACCACACCAGGTCGGCGTACTCGGCATAGGCCACGGCACGGGAAATAGCCTGGTCCAGGCCCTTCTTGGTCTTGTAGAAGCCTTCAGCGGTGCGCTCACCGGTCAGGAATGGCTTGTCGTTGGCATCGTAGTCGCTGGTCAACAGGTCAGCAGCTTCAGCATCGGTACGGGCAATCACCAGTGTTGGCACGCCGTACACGTCGGCAGCCATACGGGCGGCGATCAGCTTTTGGCAGGCTTCGGTTGTAGGAACCAGAACCTTGCCACCCATGTGACCGCACTTCTTGACCGAAGCCAACTGGTCTTCAAAGTGGACACCACCGGCACCGGCGCGGATCATGGCCTTCATCAACTCGTAGGCGTTCAACACGCCACCGAAACCGGCTTCTGCATCGGCCACGATGGGAGCGTAGTAGTCGATATAGCCCTTGTCGCCAGGGCCAACACCTTTGGACCACTGGATTTCGTCAGCACGGGCGAAAGAGTTGTTGATGCGCTCCACAACCTTTGGCACCGAGTCCACCGGGTACAGGGACTGGTCGGGGTACATGGCGGAATATTCGTTGTTATCAGCAGCGACTTGCCAGCCGGACAGATAGATTGCCTTCACGCCAGCCTTTACCTGCTGCATGGCTTGTCCACCCGTCAGCGCGCCCAGGCAATTGACATAAGGGGTGTTGTTGACCAGATCCCATAGCTTTTCTGCACCACGGCGGGCCAAGGTGTGTTCTACCTGCAAAGATCCGCGCAGGCGCACGACGTCGGCGGCTGTATATCCGCGCTTGATGCCTTTCCAGCGGGGGTTGGTCGCCCAGTCTTTTTCAAGGGCTGCGATTTGCTGTTCACGGGTCTGAGTAGTCATGGAATCACTCCGTCGTAGTTAAAGAAATTCGGTGCCTGAAGGGGTGTCTGCATTTCAAGCTGGTGTCTATTCTAGTCTTGTATAAGACTAAAACTCTATCTTATGTCTTATATATGACTAAATATTTTTCCTATATAAATCAATCACTTGAACTCGTCATTTCTCAATGTAAAACACCGTATTGGCGATATGAAATACTTTATGGGCTGCAAGCGCGAATCAAAGCGACACATTGCTGGGGACACCATGTGCACGATAGTTTTGCTGGCTCTACAAAACCTGCAGAACGCGCGAGGGTTCGGCGTGCGACTATGGAGATAATGCCAAGCTTTTAAGGAGTGCGCCGTGCTGCTGACCCTGGTCATCGTCTACCTGCTGATCACCATCGCCATTGGTCTTTACGCGGCCAAACGCGTCAAGAACACCTCGGACTATGCAATTGCAGGTCGGAGTCTGCCGCTGGTCATGATCGTCACCACGACGTTTGCCACCTGGTTTGGATCAGAAACGGTGCTGGGCATTCCGGCCAAGTTCGTCAACAGCGGCCTCAACGGCGTGGTCGAGGACCCCTTCGGAGCCGGAACCTGCCTGATTCTGGTGGGTATGTTCTTCGCGGCCAAGCTGTACAAGATGAACCTGCTGACCATCAGCGACTACTACCGCGAGCGCTTCGGTCGCTCGGTGGAAATTATTTGCTCGCTGATCATCATGTTGAGCTACCTCGGCTGGGTATCGGCGCAGGTCACGGCTCTGGGGCTGGTGTTCAATTTACTGTCAGCCGAGGCTATCAGCATTCCCATGGGTATGACAATCGGCGTGGTCTCCATTCTGGCCTACACCCTGTTTGGTGGCATGTGGTCGGTGGCGGTGACCGACTTCATCCAGATGATCATTCTGGTAGGCGGGCTGGCAATACTCGCCGTGTTTGCCGGTGACATGGCAGGTGGTGCC
>CAINUX010000118.1 GCA_903853895.1 uncultured beta proteobacterium
CTGAGCGCCAGAACTGAATGCCGGAAGTACCCCATTGCTATTTCCGGGCCCAGATTGCTGAATACGCAGCCTCAAAACCAAGGGCCGATTCAATCCCCCGAATGCCCGTGGCTTTGAGTAAATCAGTGGTGACGAGGATGGGTTGCGACTGAAAGCCGCTGGGCGGCGTGCCGGAGAGCGCGCGATTGAGTTCGTCCGCCAGTTGGTAGCCCTGCATCTTCAGGGGCTCGGCTACGGTAGCCACCTGCTGCGAGACACCCGCGCCAATCCGGCCCAGCGCCTTGCTGGAGCCATCGCCCGCCGACACGTTGAGAATGTCATGGCGCTTGGCCAGCAGCAACGGATAGTTGATCTCGTCGAAGTAGACATCGTTGATTGCGAGACTGTAGGTCCAGGCGGCCCCGTGGGAAGCGATCAACTTTGGTACCACGGCGGGCATTTGCCCGGCGGCATCCGAGATCACGACATTTTCAACCGCCAGCACTGCGCAGCCCTTGTAGCCCTGGCAGGTCTGGATGGTCTGTTTCATGGCCTCGGTCTTGGCATTGGCTACAGCGTACTGGTTGTCGTTAAAGATGACCACACCCACTTGCCGTTGGTTGGCGATGGCATGCTTGATCACAAAACTGGCTGCCATCCTCGCCACATCGTTGGGTCGAGTCGAGAGATTGACGAAGAGCTCTTTGGTCGGACCGGGCTCTTTGGCCGCGTGCCAGCCCAACAAGACGATCTTGTTTTGTTTGGCGACTGCCACCTGGTCGGCAAAATCGTTTGGTTCGAAGCCACCAAAAACAATGCCGTCGGGTCGCGTGACGAGCACCTGCGCCAGCAGTGCCGCCTGTGTTGCTTTCTGACCGCGTCCATCTTCGAGCCGGATTTTCCAGCCAAGCTTCTGTGCGGCCTCTTCCAGGCCCCGGAAGACACCCATCACACCGCCGTTCTTGAAGTCAGACGCGATGAAGACCACCGTTCTTCCCGCCTGTGGTGGCGGCCCGGGTGGAAGCGCTTGCACCATGCCCTGCGCCCATGCAGACCCAGCAAGCAGGATCAAAACACCTGAGAGACAACTTGTGTGCTTCATGACGCATCTCCCTTGCTATTCAATAGGTAGCGGCTTCCACAGTATTTCCGAGGGCTAGCGGCCTATTGTTCATGCAACGCTTACGTTCCACCGCCCAACCACGGCAGGTCACACCACGCGGCATCAGGCTGCCACGTCGCTGCCCACGCTGGCAACTGCTCGGGTGGCATGGGCCGTGCAATGCCGTAGCCCTGCGCCAGTTCGCAGCCCAGTTGCATCAGCGCGGTGCCGTGCGCCACCGTCTCCACACCCTCGGCGATCACCTGGCGCTTGAAGGCCGCAGCCAGGCCGATCACACCCTGCAGAATAGCCAGGTCATCCGCGTCGTCGAGCATGTCGCGCACAAAGCTCTGGTCGATTTTGAGCAAGGCTACGCGCAGGCGTTTGAGGTAGGTCAGCGAGGAGTAGCCGGTGCCAAAGTCATCGAGCGCAAACTTCACCCCGATCTTTGCGCAGTCCTCGATCACCTGGGACACCTGCTCCATGTCGGCCAGCGCACTGGTCTCTAGCACTTCGAGTTCCAGGCTCTTCGGGTTGACTTGGGGGTGCCTGGCCAGAATGGTTTTCAGGCGGTGCACAAAGTCACCTTGCTGCAACTGGCGTGCGCCGATGTTGACGCTGACTGGCAGGTCCAGGCCCGCTACGCGCCACCGCTCAATTTGGGTCAGTGCCGTATCGATCACCCATTCGCCAACATCCACGGCCAGCGGATGGTCTTCGATCACGGGCAAGAACGTGTTGGGTGCTAGCAGCCCTTTCTCAGGGTGCTGCCAGCGGATGAGGGCCTCAGCACCAATCACCTGACCGCTGTGCATATTCACCTTGGGCTGGTAATGCAGCACAAATTCGCGTTGCACCAGCGCCACGCGGATGCGCTCCAGGCTTTCGTGGTGGACGCGCAGGCTGCTGTCCTGCGCAGCATCGAAGACGTGGTAGCGGTTCTTGCCCGCCACTTTGGCCTGGTACATGGCCTGGTCGGCCTGGCGCAAAAGTTGATCGGCTCCTATGTCGTGCGTCTGCGGGTAGAAGGTCACACCAATGCTGGCCGAACATTGCAAAACAGCCTCGCCCAATTGCACCGGCGCAGCAGCGGCCTCCAGCAGGCGCGTCAGCATGTGTCCGCAACTCTCTATGCCATCCAGATCGCTCAGCACCGCCACAAACTCGTCACCGCCGAGGCGCGCCAGCGTGTCGCCTTCGCGCAGCGTGTCTTTCATGGCGTTGGCCAGTGCAATCAGCAACTGGTCGCCCACGTCATGCCCGTGCTGGTCGTTAACATTCTTGAATCCATCGAGGTCCAGGAAGGCCACCGCCACCTGATTGCCGCGCCGCTGCACCTGCGCCATCGCCTGTTGCAGCCGGTCGGACAGCAGCAAGCGGTTGGGCAGGTTGGTCAGAGCATCGAAGTGGGCAATGTGCTCCAGCTGGTTCTCGTGCGCCTTGCGCTCGGTGATGTCGGAGAACAGCGATATGTACTGTGTCACCTTGCCCTGCGCATCGCGAACCGCACTGATGGCTTGCATCTCGGCAAACACCTCGCCGTTTTTGCGCCGGTTCCAGACTTCGCCATACCAGTAGCCGTTGTCGGTGAGGCTGCGCCACATGGCAGCAAAATAGTCCGTGCCATGGCGGCCGGAATCCAGAAAACGCGGGTTTTTTCCCAGGGCATCTTCGCGCGTAAAGCCTGTGATGCGGGTGAAGGCTTCGTTGACATCCACGATGGTGCCATCGGGCGTGGTGATCATGATGCCCTCCAGCGCATGCGTAAAGACGCCCGCAGCAAGCTGGAGTTTTTCCAGTGCTGCTTTGCGCTCAATGGCGATGCTGGTCAGACTGGCGGTTTGCTCAATGAGCGCGATATCGGCTTGCGCTGGGGTGTGTGGCGCGCGGTGGTAGATGGCAAAGGTACCCAGCACCTGGCCGCTGGCTCCACGAATCGGTTGCGACCAGCAGGCGCCGAGTCCGGCACTGGCCGCAAGGTCCTTGTACGGAACCCAATAGGGGTGCGTTGCGATGTCGGACACAACCACCCGCTCACCGGTAAAGGCCGCCGTTCCGCAGGAACCCACCCCGAGCCCGATTTCAATGCCGTCGAGTGCCGCGTTATAGAAATCAGGGAGGCTGGGGGCCACCCCTTTTCCAAGATGGCGGCCTTCACTGTCGAGCAGCAGGATGCTGCACAGCATGGCCGGTTGGAGGGTCTCCACGCCCAGCACAATGGCTTCCAGCAAGGTAGCAAGGGGCTCGCTGGAGGAAAGCAACTCCATGGTGCTGCTTCGAAAATGCTCATACTGCTCAGCGTGCTTGCGCGCGGTGATGTCGCTGTTGGTACCAATCATTCGCGTCGGTTTGCCATCCGCGTCGCGCGCCACCACCATGCCACGCCCCAGGGTCCACATCCAGCTGCCGTCTTTGCACAACATGCGGAACTCAACCGTGGCGCTGCCCGGTTTGCCGTCCATATACGGCTGCAACGTGGCGAACACGTCAGGCGCATCGTCGGGGTGGATGCGCTTGGTCCATTCATCTGCGGTGTCGCCGATTTCCTCCTCGGTAAAGCCCAGCATGGTTTTATAGCGCGGCGAGAAAAAGGCCTTGCCGGTCTGGATGCTCCAGTCCCAAAGGCCGTCACCAGCGCCTTCGATGGCAAACTTCCAGCGCTCTTCGCTGGCCATGATTGCCACCTCGGATTCCTTGCGCTCGGTGATGTCCTGCACCAGCCCCGCTACGCGCACCACCCGTCCCGTAGCATCGCGCTCGGGGAAACCCTTTGCGATGCATGGGCGCTGCGCGCCGTCGGGCTGCACCGTCATCAGCTCAAGCGTGTAGGGTGTGCCGTCTGACAAGGCCTTGCTAACTGCGTCCATGAGAGTTTGCGTGGACTCAGGTGTGTACAGCTCAACTTGCCCCTGCAGGTTTGGAGTGCCCAGGGCAGGGTCGCGGCCGAATAGCCTGAACATCTCGGGCGACCAGGTCACGGTGTTGGTATCGACGTCCCATTCAAAACTGGCCAAGTGCGCCATACTTTCGGTGCGCTCCAGCATGGTCTGGCGCTGTCGCGCGGCTTCCTCATCTCGGTATTTTTCGGTGACATCACTAAACACCAGCACCACACCCACAATGTGACCCGCAGCGTTGCGGATAGGGGCGGCACTGTCGTCTATCTGGTATTCCTGCCCATTCCTGGCTATCAACATCGTGTGGTTGGCCATGCCGACTACCTGGCCCTTGGCCATCACCAGATGTACGGGGTCGTCCACCGGTTCCCGAGTCAAGGCGTGGACGATTCGAAACACCTCGGTCAGCGGGCGGCCCGACGCATCGGACAGCGACCAGCCGGTCAAGCGCTCTGCGGTGGGGTTCATGCGCGTGATCAGTCCCGTTGCATCGGTGGCAATGACGGCATCGCCAATCGAATTCAGGGTAATGGCCAGGTTTTGCTGGCTGACCCCCAGCGCCGCCTCTCGCTGCTTCCACAACGACAGAATGCGGTTGAAACCATTGATCAGGTGCCCGATTTCATCCGACCGCGTGGCAGGCAGGGGCTGCGCCATCTGGTTTGAATCGGCAAGTGCAACCATCGCATCCGCAGTGGCCACCAGCGGGGCAAGTTGGCGCTTCAAAATCCACCAGGTCAGTGGGCCGGTCAGCAGGGTCAGTAACAGGGTGGCCAGGAGCATGCGTCGTTGCATCAATGGAATCGTCGCAAAAGCCTCTGATGTCGGCATGGCCGCGACCAGAAACCATCCCGCCACCGGGATGCCTCGGGCCGCGCTGAGTTCTTCCACACCCCGCGAATTGACGGCCACACCGAAACCTTCATAGCCCTGCATGTATCGGTCGTGCATGGTATTGACGCCGGGTGCGGGTAGCGGCTGCATGATGCGGGTCTTATCCGAAGAAGTCACAATCAGCTGGTGCTGTGGCGCGATCAGCAGATAGCCCCCGGTATGGCCGTAGCGGCCCTGCGCAATCTTGTCCAGAAAATTGGGTTTTCCCAGGTCGGTGACCCCGGTCATAACGCCAATGACCCTGCCTTGCGCGTCGCGAATCGGCACCGCCATTGCCACCAGGGGTGTTTGTAGTTTTTTGCCAATGATCGGTGCGCTGATGATGGGCTTGCCCTCTTTCAGAACTGCAGCAATGAAGTCCCGATTCAGGTAGTTGATGCCCAGGCGTTGCGCCGAGCCTGGCATGTCGGCAATGGCAATGCCATCAAGGCCTGCAACCCAGGCACCGCCATTGAACATCTGGAGCAAAACAAGACGCTGCTCCAGAAAGGTTTGCAACGCTGCCGGATTGTTGATAAGAGCGGCGTCAATATTCCTGGCCACCTGGCCCAGCCACACCTGCCGGTCATTGACCTCCCCATTGACTTGCGATGCGATAGCAGAAACAGCCTGGAACTGCTGTTCACCCAGCAGGCGCTCCATATCGTCCCTCAACAAGCGGGTGGCGTAAGATGACAGTGCCCAGATGCCCAACACAAAGACAGCCAGCGTGAAAACCGTGGCCCGTGTTCTCAGCGAGTGCCTCGGGGAGATTGCGGAGTTCATGTGTAGTTATCTGTTTGCTATTGTTTATATAGCATGCTTGACACTATTTACGAGGGATGATGGCACATCTTGCGTATAAAATCGGATCGTGTTGCGCCCCGCTTCCTTGGCCTGGTACATGGCCGCATCGGCACACTTCATGAGGTGGGTCTGACTGGATAAGTGGTTGACGAACAGTACCACGCCGATGCTGGCGCTGCAACGGTGCTCGACTGTGGTGACGGGGTCGCCCGGTTGCGTCACCGTCAGTTGGTAGGAGGCTGCCAGGGCGGACCGGATCTGCTCGGCCACGGCACCGGCTTGTTCGGTGGATACTGCATAGTCAGCATCGAGTTCATTGAGCAACACCACAAACTCGTCTCCTCCGAGTCGGGCCACGGTGTCGGTCTCGCGCACAAAAGCCTTCAAACGCCGGGCCACCTCCACCAGCAGCAAGTCTCCGACACTGTGACCATGGGTGTCGTTCAGCGGTTTGAAATTGTCCAGGTCCAGGAACATCAGGGCGCCATACAGCCCGCTGCGTTTGCTCGCGGCCAGGGCCTGGCCCAGCCGGTCATCAAGCAGGCGCCGGTTGGGTAGTTGAGTGAGCGGATCAAAGAAGGCCAGTTGGTGGATTTGCTCCTGCAGCGCATTGCGCTCGGCCTCGGCCTGGTGGCGCTCGGTGATGTCGCGATGCGTGCCAATGGCGCGTAAGGGCTTGCCCGCGGTATCACGGCTGACCACCACGCCACGGTCAAGAATCCACTTCCAGCTGCCGTCTTTGCAGCTGACGCGGTGTTCGCTGCGGTACATCGGGGTCAGGCCATCCAGATGCGCTTGCACGTCAGCCATGACGCGCGCCAGGTCGTCGGGGTGCACACGTTTGCTCCATTCGTCCAGGCTGATGCCAATTTCGTCTTGGGTGAAGCCCAGCATTTCTTTCCACCGGCTGCTATAGAACACGGTGCTGCACGGAACGTTCCAGTCCCACAGGCCATCGCCAGCGCCCTCGATGGCAAACTTCCAGCGAAACTCGCTTTCCGTCAACGCTGTTTCGCGCTTGACCAAGGTTTCCAGCAGATGGTTGAAGCCACCCACCATGGCGCCAATTTCGTCGTGGTGAGTGACATGCAGGGGCGTGACTGGCAGGTTGGTAGTTGCCAAAAGGCTTAGCTTATGGACGGACTTGAGCATGGGAGCCAGTTGGCGTTGCAGCATCCACCACGTCAATGCGCCGATGAGCAGGGTCAACAGTGCGGTTGCCACCAGCATGCGTTGCTGCATGTCGTGAATAGGAGCAAACGCTTCTGCAGAAGGCATGACTACACCCAGGAACCAGCCCGCTAACGGAATGGCCTTGGCCGCACTGAGTTCTTCCACACCTCTGGAATTGACAGCAAATCCGTAGCCCTCATAACCCAACATATAGCGGTCCAGCATGGTGTTGACGCCGGGTGGCGGAAGCGGCTGCATGACGCGGGTCTTGTCTGAGGCGGTGACGATAAGCCGGTACTGCGGGGCATTCAGCAAATAGCCACCAGTCTTGCCATACTGGCCTCGCGCAATATGGTCCAGAAAATTGGGTTTGCCTAGATTGATGGTTCCCACCAGGGTTCCAATCACTGCACCGGCACCATCGTGCATCGGCGCAACGATGCTGAAGACCGGCGCCCCCAGCTTCTTGCCCATGGTGGGGCGGCCGATCACCGTCTTGCCGGTCTTGAGCGGGCCGGATACGGACTCGCGGTCCAGGTAAATGGGGCCGATGCGTCCCGTGGACAGTGGCACATCGGCAATAGCCGTGCCGTCGACACCGGTGGCGAATACGCCGCCATTGAACAGGTTTTGCAGCAACGGGCGTTGCTCCAGACGTGCCTGCAGCGCTGCCGGATTGGCGACCAGGAGTCCGTCCATTTCCTGGGCTATGCGTTCCAGTGCCTCCAGCCGTTCGGTGAGTTCGTCATTGACTTGCTCGGCCACAATGGAAACAGTCTGGAACTGTTGCTCGCCCAAAACACGCCGCATATCCTCTTTCAGCATGCGGCTCGCGTAGAACGAGAGTGCCCAGATGCCGAGAACGAAGATACCCAGCGTGAGCAGTGTCACCCGGGTTTTGAGCGAGCGCCACGGCGAGATCTTTGGGTTCGCATGGGTTTCCATAGCTACTATCATTTGTATAGATGAATACGCAGTATTCGCGGGGGTTGCCGCTACGTTTTCACAAAATCAAGAGAGCCAGGCGAGTTTACGTCCGTCATTCCTTGACCAATGAACTCTTGTACCTCAGAGCTCGGATTTGAATTTGATACAGGTCAAGGAGTGGAAGGAAGTCCTTTGCCACATGGCTTGATCCGTTGCGATCCGATGGCGGCAGTGGCTGCCGTAAGCCGATTGACGATCGTCTGTCGACCGAGCTATACCTTTGTTATCGAACGATTTTCTCGTGCCTGGGTCAGTGCCTTGAGCAATATGGCTGACCGGACCGGTTTGATACAGAATCCGTCCACGTGTTTTTCCATTGACTTACTGAAATCACTGGGTCGAATGGAGCCTGTAATCATCAACACGACGACATTTGGCAAGGCCCTGCGTAGACTGTCCAGGACGGACCAGCCATCAGCACCGGGCATATAGATGTCCAACAGGACGAAATCCGGCCGGTGTTGCGTGGCCAAACGCAGCGCGGCTTCGCTGTCTTCGGCGCAGTGGCATTGTGTAGCCCCTATTTGGGTCAATGCACTGACGATCAAGTCCCGGGAAAATTCGTCGTCATCGACGACCAAGAAGCTACATTTGCCAAGCTCTTCGTTTGTCATGCATTACTCCCTGTTTCGAATGGTTGGCGCTGTACACCCTGATACTAGGTTCACTGGCGGTGTGCGTCAATACTTGCGGGTCCTAAATGATAGAGTAGGACTCTCCTGAGAGAGCGGGGGGACCCGTCGGCCATGCATGGTGGCCGTGCTCGATATTGAGCCTGCGGAGAAATTGGCACTGCGAATCGATTCCCATTTTTTGCCAGCGGCCCGTATTGGGGCCTGCTGTGTTCACTTTATCGAGAGTCAAAGCGATGAAAATTGATATGAGTGGCGTTGTGGAGTGTGCTGGGTCACTGACTTTGCAGCGGTTATTGAATCTGTTTGGCGTTGCGATGGAAGACTCGGAATGAGGGTTCCTCAGCTATGTCTTTTGTTGGCTTTGGGCGTGGGGTTCGTTCAGGCGCAAACGGGTGTACCGACAGCTCCTTCTGCGCCGATAGCATTGACATCCGTCGCAACTGAACAGCCATTGACCTCCTTTCCCTATACCCCGGGCCTGGACGTATCCGCGATGGACACCAAGGCCAACCCGTGCGAGGACTTCTACCAGTACAGCTGTGGCGGCTGGATGCATAACAACCCCATTCCAGCGGACCAAAGCAACTGGAGCGTCTACGGCAAGCTGTACCAGGACAACCAGCGCTTTCTGTGGGGCATCCTCGACCAGCTGGCCCAGCGCAGCGCTGGGAATAGCGCCACGCAACAGCAGCTGGGTGACTACTTTGCGGCCTGCATGGACGAGTCGCGCGTGGAGCAACTGGGCGCCGCGCCGCTACAAGCCTGGCTGCAGCAGGTGGACGCTATGGCCTCGCGAGCAGATCTGGCGCCGCTGTTGGCGCGTGCGCATCTGGCCACAGGCAGCGCCGGACTGTTTTTCGGTTTTGGCTCGGACCAGGATTTCTCCAACTCCACCAGCGTCATCGCCTTTGCCGTCGGCGGGGGCTTGAGTCTGCCGGACCGCGACTATTACCTGAAGAACGACGCCCGCTCGGTGGCGCTGCGCAAGCAATATGTCGCGCACGTGGCGCGCACCTTCGTGCTGTTGGGAGCCACGGACGCGATGGCCGCGCAGCAGGCGGCCACGGTGTTGCGCGTGGAAACGGCACTGGCCCGCGCCACGCTGTCCCAGGTCGACAAGCGCGACCCCTACAAGCTTTTCCACAAGATGACGCGTTCCCAGTTGCAGGCCCTGACCCCGGGCTTTGACTGGGATGCCTATTTGACTGCATCGGGTCTGGGCGACGTGAAGGACATCAACGTCACCGAGCCCGCCTACTTCAAGACCATGGGTCGGCAGCTGGGCAGCCTGGCGCTGATGGATGCCAAGGTTTACCTGCGCTGGCACCTGGCGCGCGCGCTGTCGCCCTTGCTCTCCACGCCCTTTGTCAATGCCCACTTTGACTTTTTCAGCAAAACTCTGTTGGGCGTTCCGCAGCTGGCTCCCCGCTGGAAGCGCTGTGTTGGCCTGGCCGACGCCCAGCTCGGTGAAGCCCTGGGGCAGGAATTCGTAGCCCGCGCCTTTGGCCCGGAACTCAAGGCCAAAACGCTGCAGATGACCCTGCAAATCGAGCAGGCCATGTTGGATGATTTGCAACAGCTCGACTGGATGAGTGCACCCACCAAGGCGCGTGCCATCGAGAAGCTCAAGACCATCATCAACAAGATCGGCTACCCAGACCGATGGCGCGACTACAGCAGCGTGCAAGTGGCGCGCGATGACTTCTTTGGCAACGTCAGCCGGGCCACGCAATTCGAGTCGCGCCGCCAGCTAAACAAGATCGG
Organism: uncultured beta proteobacterium; assembly: GCA_903853895.1. Taxonomy (GTDB): domain Bacteria; phylum Pseudomonadota; class Gammaproteobacteria; order Burkholderiales; family Burkholderiaceae_C; genus Allorhodoferax. The sequence goes on from CAINUX010000118.1 coordinate 10,218, forward strand.
CAAGCCATTGGACCGCGGCGAGTGGGGCATGACGCCGCCCACCGTCAACGCCTACTACAGCGCGCAGATGAACGACATCAACTTCCCCGCCGGCATTCTGCAGCCGCCGCTGTACGACCCCAAGATGGACGACGCGCCCAACTATGGCAACACCGGCGGCACCATCGGCCACGAGCTGACGCACGCCTTTGATGATGAAGGGCGCCAGTTTGATGCCAAGGGCAATCTGAAGAACTGGTGGACGCCCCAAGACAACCGGCGCTTTAACGCGCGCGCGCAATGCATCGTCAAACAATACGCCCAATACATGGTGGTTGACACCATCAAGATCAACAGCCGCCTGACACTGGGTGAAGACATTGCCGACCTGGGCGGCATGGTGTTGGCCTGGACCGCGTGGAAGGTGCAAACCGCAGCCGTGACCCCTGAGACCCGCGAAGGCCTGACCCCGGAGCAGCGCTTCTTCGTCGGCTTTGCGCAGTGGGCCTGTGAGAACAACCGGCCCGAAGACATGCGCGTCAAGGCGGTGACTGATCCGCATTCGCCCGGTCGCTACCGTGTGAATGGGGTGGTGGCGAACATGCCCGAGTTTGCCAAGGCGTTCGCCTGCAAGCCCGGCTCGGCCATGGTGTCGGCCAAGCCGTGCCGGGTGTGGTGAGATGGGGGGGCAGGGCGCTGATCCACGACTGCTATTAAAAGAGTAGTGAACTATTCATATTCCACGAGGTCTAGAGCATGATTTATTCAAAATTCCTTGATGAGAGCCAAAAACTCTCTGCAACTACCCCAATATGGGCATGTCAAGCAAGACGGGCATCGCATGTGGCAGTGGGTTTGTACGTGCTGCTGAGCATGTGCGCCTGCAGTGTGGCGCCAACTGCGTCGGGGCAGGCCAAGGCAGCGGTGGCGCCGAGCCTGAGCCAGGAGCGCATCGCGCAGATTGTGGGCAGTGCCGACCGCAGCGCCGCCGACCAGGTCAACGACCAACGCCGCAAACCGGAGCAGATGCTGGCGTTCATCGGGATTCGTCCAGGCATGACCGCTCTGGATTTGAGCGCAGGCGGCGGGTACACCACCGAGTTGCTGGCGCGCTCCGTTGGCGTCTCCGGGCGCGCCTTTGGCCAGAGCCAGCCGCCACGGGCTGCGGATGCGCCACCCCGAGCGCCGGTTGCGCCCGAGGGCAATGCGTCGCCCACGGTGCGACGCACCTCGGTGCAGGCCCTGGCGGAGCGCGCCAAAAATCCCGCCCTGTCCAATCTGATGCCCGTAGTGCGCGCATTCGAAGACCCTGTACCCCCTGAGCTGGCAGGCGCACTGGACCTGGTCACGCTGATGTTCAACTACCACGACCTCGGCCATATGGGGGTGGACCGCAACCGCATGAATGTGGCGGTCTTTGCCGGTCTCAAACCGGGTGGCGTGTACGTGATTGCTGACCACGCCGGTCGGCCCGGAACCGGCATCTCGGAGTCCGGCACCCTGCACCGCATTGAAGAAGACTTCCTGCGCCGGGAAGTGGAGGCTGCTGGATTCAGGCTACAGGCGCAGGGAGACTTTCTGCGCAATCCGGCAGACCCCCGCAACAAAAATACGCCGGAGCCCGCGCAGCCCAAGGATGAGTTTGTGTTGAAGTTTGTTAAACCCTGATCGGTCTATGACAGCAACTTCGCTGTGGGGCCACAGCCAGTTTCGCCGGATTTTTGTGTCCACGGCCAGCTTCACGCTGGGCACGCAGATTTACCAGCTGGGTATGCCACTCATTCTGTATGAGTTGACCAAATCCGCGGCGGCGATGACGGCCATGCGAGCCGTTGAGCTGATGCCCAATTTGTTGCTGGCGATGTTCATTGGCGTGTGGGTGGACCGCATCGACCGTGGGCGGTGGGCGCGACTGGCCATCACCGGCATGGTGCTGCTGATTGGCTCACAGGCCTACATGCTGCAGCAGGGCGCGGCAGCACTGCCGTTCTTCTTTGTGACGGCCTTTCTGCTGATGACGCTGAACTACCTGTACGCCATCTGCCGCATGGGCATGCTGAAGGAAATTCTGCCGGCCGACCTCTTGTTGCCCGCCACTGCGCAACTGACCGTGGTGGGCCAGGTGTTTGCCGTGCTGGGGCCGGCCCTGGCGGGTGGCTTGATGGCCTGGAAGCTGGAGCTGGGCCTGTGGTTGCCCATGGTGGCCATGCTCTTGGCTGCGTGGTTGCTGCGTGATCTGCGGCTGGAGAACCGCCGCCAGGATGGCGGGAACTTCTGGGCCGACTGGCGCGAGGGCTGGCGGGTGCTGGTGGACAACCGGCCGCTGTGGCACATGGCCTGGCTGGTGGTGCTGATCAATGGCAGCCAGGGCGTGGTGGACGTGATCTTTCTGTTCCGCGCCCGTGACCAGTTGCAGCTGGGCCTGGGTGAGTTGGGCCTGCTGTATGGCCTGGCCGGCATCGGCGGTGTGGTGGGCGGGCTGGTCTGCAGCCGGTTGCGCAAACGCTGGGGCCTGGGGCGGCTGCTGGCGATGGAACTGCTGCTGGAGGCAGTGTGCATTCTGCTGATGGCCTGGAGCGATTCCTTGCCGGTGCTGTTGCTGGCCCTGGTGGGCAGCAGCTTTGGCAGCGTGATCGGCAATGTGTGCATCTGGGGCTATCGCCAGGAAAGCACGGACAGCCGCTACATTGGCCGCATCTCGGGCCTGACCGGGTCCATTTTCAAGCTGCTGATGCCGGTGACGCTGGTGCTCTCAGGGGCGCTCAGCAGCAGCTGGCCGCTGGCCTGGCTGCTCAGTGCCTGCGCGGGAGCGCACCTGGTCACGGTGGTGGGGACACGCCTGTCGGCGGTGTACCGGGTGACATGAAGCGCACTTACTTTTCTTTGCTACAGGAGCCGCCTATGCGATGGCTGCAAACCGCGCTGTTGTGCGCCGCTTTGGCCGCGTGCGCGGGTGCGCCACAGCCGAGCGAAACCCGCGGCAGTGAGGGTACCGCTTCGGCAACCCCAACCGACCTGGCCGCTACCTATGCGCCGCTGCGCGCGGCGGGTGGGCGTGTGTTCGCGTTGAACCCGGCACGGTCCGAGGTCCGCATCTACGCATTTCGTGCCGGCAGGGCCGCCAGATTTGGCCACAACCACGTGCTGTCGGCGCCCGACTTTCAGGGCTTCTTTCACATGGCGCCAGACGGCACGGCAGCCTCGCGGTTTGACCTGGCGTTCAGGTTGGACCAGCTGACTTTTGATGATCCGCAGCACCGCGCGGCCCTAGGCCCCGCATTCGCTTCCGCCATCTCGGCCGAAGACACTGCCAGCACCCGCAACAACATGCTGGGCGACAACAACTTTCAGGCGGCGCGGTTCCCCTGGGTGCGCATCCACTCGGTGCAGATATCCGGTGATGCGCCCAAGTATGCCGCGCGGATCGCAGTCGAACTGCATGGCCAGACGCGCGAGATGCTGGTCCCGCTGACCGTCAGCGGCCTGCCCGAGAAGTTGTTGGTGGAGGGCGCACTGGTGCTGCTGCAGTCGGACTTTGGCGTGAAGCCGTTGTCCGTACTGGGCGGGCTGCTGTCCGTGCAGGACGCGGTGATTGTCGAGTTCAAACTATCGGGAGAGTCCCCATGAAACCTGCAGACCCTGCTTACCTCGATCTGGACACCTGGCACCGCCGATCGGCCTTTGATTTCTTTCGGGGTTTTGACATTCCCAGTTTCAACCTCTGCACGCGCATGGATGTAGCCCTGCTGAAACAGGCTGTGCAGGACATAGGCGTGGGCAGCCTGTCGTTGGCCTACCACTTCATCGCCATACGCCTGGCCAACGAAATTGCGCCTTTTCGCTATCGCCTGGAGGGCGACCGCGTGCGTGTTCACGGTGCGGTGCACGGCAGCACCACGGTGCTGCGCGACGATGAGTCTTTTGGCTTTGCCACGCTGGAGCACAGGCGCGACTATGCTGCGTTCTGTGCCCAGGGCGCATTGGCAATAGCCACTGGACGCCTGCGCGATGCACCATTTGCGCCCGCCGAATATGGCACCGCCACGGTGCACATGACGACCTTGCCCTGGGTGCATTTCAGCAGCTATTCCAATGCGCGGCAGTGGGGTCCCTATGACTCCATTCCAAAGATCGCATTTGGCCGCATCGACGCCGATGGCAAGCACCTGTGGATGCCGCTGTCGGTCGAGGTGCACCACGCGCTGATGGACGGCTTACATGTAGGGCGCTTTTTTGAAGCCTTTGAGGCGGCACTGCAGTCGCCGCAAGACTGGCTCGGAACGTCAGCGGCCTGAGCTGCGCAGCCGTACACAATTGCGTCCGGCTTCTTTGGCTTGGTACATGGCCTCATCTGCACTCTTGGTCAGGGCGACTGCGCTGGAGCCATCTTCCGGATAAACGGCAATACCGATGCTGCACGATATATTCAGCTCGAGACCATTGACGAAGAATGGCTGGTGCATGGCCAGCCGGATCTTTTCGGCCAGTGCGAGCAGGGTGTCCCTGTCACTCAGGTCTTCCATCAGCGCCACGAATTCATCGCCGCCCAGGCGACCTACCGTGTCGGCAGCGCGAATACAGTCCGACAGTCGACCGGCAACCTGCTGCAAAAGTTGGTCGCCCACATCATGGCCGTGGTTGTCGTTGATCGACTTGAAGCGGTCCAGATCGACGAATGCCATGGCAAACCGCCCGTCATGGCGTTTGGCGCGGGCAAGTTCCTGGCTCAATCGGTCGTTGAACAGCGCGCGATTGGGCAATCCTGTCAACGGGTCGTGCTGCGCCATATGCCGCAACTCGTTGGTCATTGAAGATGCAATGTGTAACGCCCGCTCACGACCATTGACCAACTGCCAGGCCAGTAGCGAGAGCAGCAGGCTCAAGACCGTGCCCGAGATGGCAATCACGTTCTGGGCGCTTCGTCCATACTGGTCTTCGAAGGCGTCGAGCGTGCGCAATGTGAGTGTCCAGTTGTGTCCTGCCACAACCAGATATTCATTGGCTGAAATGGCGGAATGGGTGGATGAAGCGCGACTGGTTTGGTTGCCTTCGGCGGAGCGGTACATCAGCGACTCTTTGGTGGGGTCGGTGCCGTCATGAATGGCCAGTACAAGCCCCGGTGATTGGCCGCCATACAGACTGGCCATGAAGTCGTTCATGCGGAAGGCCGCATATACCCATCCGATCAGGTTGGCACGCCGCTGGGCCACGTTGTCATGGGGCTGACCGTGGGCATAGATGGGCAAATACAGGATGAAACCGGGCGATGCATTCGCTTCTGTGTCCACTTTCAAACGAACTTTGCCTGAGATGGCGGCCATGCCGGAATCGCGTGCACGTTCCAGTGCAAGACGTCGCACGGAGTCAGACCATACATCGCTGCCCAGCGGCGCCCGGTTGCGCCCGACATAAGGCTCCCGTTGGACGATTGGCGCAAAGGCGTCGCGCGGCCCTACAGGTTCAATCTGATAATCCGTGAATCCCGCGCTGCGCATGGCGGAAACATGCTTGGCCTCGTCGGCAGCGGGAACCCACTCCACGGCCCCGATCACCTGTACCCCGGAGAAATTGGCGTCGAGCTGCAGTGCTTCGACATAGTCGCGCATGGCTGCACGATTCTTCAGGGAGGTGGTTGCAAACAGCGACTGCACACCTCGCAGCATCTGCTCGTACCCGACCAAGCGCTGGTCGATACGACTGACGGTTTCTCGCAAGGAGAATTCGAACTGTGAGCGCAAGGCGTTGCGGGTGGTTTGACGCTCGTGGTCCCAAGTAACCCAGGTAACGCCCAGTGCGACGAACAAAACGAGCCATGGCAACAGCCTTGGAATCGCCTGGTTTATCGTGTTTCGCAAGGGAACATCGGACATGGGTACTTCAGATCTCAGAAATTCACCATGGCGCCAGCCAGTTCGGGTTTGAAGTATTTCTCAAAGATGCGTCGCATGGTTCCGTCAGACCGCATGTTGCCGATGATGGCGCGCCACTGCTCTTGTTGGGTCACTGAGAGCGCCTTCTTGGACATGATCAGGCCGTGAGGAACCGGCGGGTCGTTGAATTCCAGAATGGAGGTTACCTCACGAATTTTCCTTTCCTCCAGTGCCGGGAAGTCAAACGGTTCAATGATCATCCCCTGAACGCGGCCTTGCATCAGCGTCTGGTACAGGGGCGCAAGGCCACCGGCCTGGCTCACCCGGTTGGCGCTTTGCAGTTTGTCAACCAGGCGGTTGGCTGTTTCGCTGTACCGGAAGCTGCGGATCACACCCAACTGCAATGTGTCGTTTTGTTCGAACGCGGACAAACTGCTGACGCCCGAATTCTTGTGAACCAGCAGGTAGTACTTGTTGCTGAAGTACCAGGCGAAACCGGCGAACTTGTCGCGATCCGCATTGGTGATGCCAGACAGGCTGAAATCCAGTGCGCCGGATTCGATCAGTTGCCATATGCGTGCACGAGGCATAAGGCTGACGGTCACTTTGCAGCCACTGCGGCGGATCAGTTCGTCCGCCACGTCTTTGTCAATGCCGGAATCCGTGTCCGCTGAGTACAGCAGGCCATGGTCATGGAGTGCCAACGTGTAGGTACGCGAGCAATCGGCCGTCTCGGCAGCACTGGCTGAGGCCCAACAGCTCAGCAAAACCACGAGTACGAGAATTGATCGATTTAACATGGGCTTGTTCCTTGCATTGCGTATCTTCCTGGTACCAGTGCAGTCTACGTCAACCCGTCAAATACCACCACATCGACAAGGTCCCCAGCGTGCACATTGCCTTGCTCGTGTCGCAGCACGACCATGCAATTGGCCTCAGACATGCTGCGCAGCACGCCCGAGCCTTGTGAACCCGTGATCCGCACAAGGGGTGAGCCGTCCGAATCCGTGAACAGGATGCCGCGCTGGTACTCGGTGCGACCCGGTTTCTTGCGGATGTCGGTCGCTGATGCCGCACGCAGCAGTGGCAGTGCGGCGTCTTGAGCGCCCATCATGCGCATCAGCGCATCGCGAGCGAAGAAGTAAAACGTTACCATCACCGCGACCGGATTGCCGGGCAGACCAAACAGGTAGGCGGTCTTTCCCTTGGACGTGATGGTTCCAAACGCCATGGGGCGCCCCGGGCGCATACCAATCTTCCAGAAGGTCACGTCGCCCAGCTGCGCCATGATCTGCCTGGTGTAGTCCGCAGCACCGACTGACACGCCGCCGGACGTGATGATGGCGTCCGCATGGGCGCAGGCTGAGCGAAGGGCCGCTTCCAGCGAGGCCGGGTCGTCCTTGACCACGCCCATATCAATCAGTTCGCAGCCCAGGCGCGTCAGCATGCCAAACAGCGTGTAGCGGTTGGAGTCGTAAATGCAGCCCGGGTCCAGCGCGTCGCCCAGGGAGCGCAGCTCGTCCCCGGTCGAGAAAAATGCCACGCGCAGCCTGCGCTGCACCATGACCTGGCCTATGCCCAGCGAGGCCAGCAGGCCCAGATCGGCCGGGCGCAGAATCCTGCCCCGGGCGAGAGCGGCTCGTCCTTCGTGCAAGTCTTCGCCCATCAGGCGGCGGTTGTCACCGGTGCGGACCACGCCCTGCGGTACGGTGACCGTGGTATCGGACGCACTCTGCGTGAATTCTTGCGGCACCACGGTGTCGCACCCGGCGGGCATCACGGCACCGGTCATGATGCGCGCGCACTCGCCGTGGCCCACGGTGCCGTCAAAGGTTCGCCCGGCATAGACGGTGCCGACGATGGTCAGCGTTGTGGCAGCGTTGGGCAACAAGTCTGCACCATGGAAAGCAAAACCGTCCATGGCCGAATTGTCATGCGCAGGCACGCTGATGGGGGAGATGACGTCGGCCGCCAGCACCCGGTCCAGCGCCTGCCAGATGGTGACGGTCTCAACGCCCAGAATGGGTTGCACAAAGTCCTGCACGATGCGCTGGGCCTGCGCCACTGGCAGGGCGTTGGGGTCGTAGTCGGCCAGGGTGCTGACAAACTGGGTGAGCGTTGGCTGGGTCAGGGTAGTCTGGGTCATGATGGCGCCATCTGCTGCAGTTCGGCCAGGGTGTTGATGTTGCGAAAGGCCGCCTCATCCGCAAAGTGCACTTCGGCCACACGCAGGGTGGCGTACCAGCGGTCCACCTTGCGGCCACCACCTTCGAGAAACTGCGTCAGGTGCGGCAACAAAGACGCCTTGGCCAGGCAGAACACGGGATGCGGCTGGCGGGTTTCGCCCTCGCCGGTCACTGCTACTGCCAGGTCAGCGTTCTCGGCCTGAAGCGCCGCAGCAAGCCTCTGCACCAGATCGGTTGGCAAGAACGGTGAGTCGCACGGGGCGGTTACCAGGTAGGGCGTTTCGCAGTGCATCAGCCCGGTCTGCAAACCCGCCAGCGGCCCGGCAAAGTCGGGCATGGCGTCGGGCCACACGGGCGCGCCAAACGCGGCGTAGGTATCGAGGTTCTGGTTAGCGTTGATCAGCAGGCGCTGCACCTGGGGCTGCAGGCGTGCGATGACGTGCTGCACCATGGGCTGCTTGCCAAACTGGGCCAGTCCCTTGTCGATGCTGCCCATGCGGGAGCCGCGGCCGCCTGCGAGTATGAGTCCGGTGATTTGCATGTAGTGTTGCGTGTGCTTTTGGTCTGATGGGTTCAGTCTAGCGCAGAGGCCGTGTGATGGACGGACCGGTTAGCCTTCATTTCCGGGTTGAGCACTCAGCTTGCGCGCGATGACGGTTGCAAATGCTTTGATCTTGCCGTCTGGCGCCTCGAAGTCGCTGAACTCGGAATGGAGAATGCTCCAACCGGCAAAGCGAGTCTCCATTTCCGCACGTGAAAAGAGGCAATGGCCTGCTGTGTCGAACATGTCGAGGTAGGTAGTGCCCTCAACCAAGACATTGACTACGGCGACTCCACCTTCGCGAACATGTTCCTGCAGATTTGACAGGGCTTTGAACGCCGTTGGGCAGTCAAAAAACATAAGTAAGCCAATTGACACTACAGAATCAAAGTCTTCGTCAAGTTTGAAGTTCCGAAGATCGGCCAGTACGCCTTGCACTGCAAGAGTTTCGGCCGCGGCGCGTCGTTGAATGTGGTTTATTGCCGTAGGACTGGCGTCTAGTGCAAGAACAGAGCAACCCCGTTCAGCGGCTGCGAACGCCAGGTTGCCAATGCCGCAACCATAGTCCAGCACCCGACCGCTTAGGTGAGGAATGGCTGCCAGCTCAAACGGATTGAGCGCGTACTCTTTGTTGCGCACCTGTTGTTGAAACTGTTTGTCGAAAAATTGAACGGGGCTGTTGGACTTCATGGGCAAAACTTAGTTAGTAATCGTCAATCTTCTCGAGAACATTCCAGTCTTCCTCGCGCAAGACTTTTACCACGGCGTGGGGTGCGGGAGAACTTGTTTCCTGCGGACTAGCGGAGCTGTATAGAAGTGCGTTTGCCAAGCGCACAAGGCATCGCTTCACTTGCAGTCAATTCCCTCCCGCGTATCCCGCTGACGCGGCCAGCATCCCACCCCGCTCAATAGCCACCGCGCAATACTTGAACTCCGGTATCTTGCCAAACGGGTCCAGCGCTGCATTGGTCATCAGATTGGCCGCCGCCTCGTAGTAGGCAAAGGGGACGAAGACGGCGCCGGTGGGCGTGCCATCGTCCTGGCGCACGTGCAGGGTCACCTGGCCGCGGCGCGAGCGCACGGTCATCACGTCGCCTGGGGCCAGTCCCAGCGCCTGGAGGTCGCGGCCGCACAGGCTTGCCGTGGCGGTGGGTTCCAGCGCGTCCAGCACGGCGCTGCGCCGGGTCATGCTGCCGGTGTGCCAGTGCTCTAGCTGGCGGCCAGTGATCAGCACAAAGGGAAAGTCGGCGTCCGGGCGCTCGTTGGCAGGAATGATGTCAGCCGGCACCAGGTGGATGCGGCCATCTGGCGTGTCCACATGCTCCTTGAAGACGGTGGGCTCACCCGGATCGCTGGCGCTGTGGCAGGGGTAGGTAACGCTGGATTCCGCTTGGAGGCGCTCCCAGGTAATGCCGGCTATGGCCGCGTGCATGGCCTGGCGCATTTCCTCGTACACCAGCTCAACACCGTGGTATCCCTCGTCGCTGTTTCGTAGTGTGCTATCGTTTTCGTAGCTCCAATTCAGACCGATGCCCGCTGCCATCTTTTGAAGAATCCACAGGTCGGCACGTGCCTGGCCGGGTGGATCAATCGCCCGCAGACCCAACTGCACCATGCGGTCGGTGTTGCTGACCGTGCCGGTCTTCTCGGGCCAGGCGCTGGCGGGCAGCACCACGTCGGCCAGCCAGGCGGTTTCGGTCATGAAGATGTCCTGCACCACGAGATGCGACAGCGACGCCAGCGCGTGGCGGGCGTGGTTCAGATCGGGGTCGCTCATCGCCGGGTTCTCACCCATGATGTACATGCCGCGCACCTTGTGTGGGTCGCTATCGGGCGCCAGGATTTTGCCCATGATCTCGACCACCGTGTAACCCGGTTGGTCGTCGAGTTTGGTGTTCCAAAAGCTCTCAAACCAGTCGTGCGCAGTCTTGTTGGTGACGCGCTGGTAGTTGGGGTACATCATGGGGATGAGCCCGGCGTCGCTAGCGCCCTGCACATTGTTCTGGCCGCGCAGCGGGTGCAGGCCCGAGCCGGGCTTGCCGATCTGCCCGGCCACGGTGGCCAGTGCGATCAGGCAGCGCGCGTTGTCGGTGCCGTGCACGTGCTGGCTGACTCCCATGCCCCACAAAATCATCGCCCCTTTGGCGGTTGCATAGGCGCGCGCCACTTCACGCAGCGTCTGCGCCGGGATGCCGCAGATGGGCGCCATGGCCTCAGGGCTGTAGCCTTTCACGTTTTCCTTCAACGCTTCGAAATTGATAGCGCGTTGTTCAATGAATTCGAGGGCTACAAGGTCTTCTTCTATGATGGTGTGGATCAGCGCGTTGAGCATGGCGACATCGGTGTCGGCCCGGAACTGCAGCGTGCGCCAGGCGTGCTTGCCCAGGTCGGTGATGCGCGGGTCGGCCAGCACAATTTTGGCGCCACGCTGGGCAGCGTTCTTCATCCACGTGGCGGCAACAGGATGGTTGTTGCTGGGGTTGGAGCCAATCACAAAGATCAGGTCCGAATGCTCCACATCGTTGACCTGGTTGGTGACCGAGCCCGAGCCCACGCCCTCCAGCAAGGCTGCCACGCTGGAGGCATGGCACAGGCGGGTGCAGTGGTCCACATTGTTGGAGCCAAAGCCGGTGCGCACCAGCTTCTGGAACAGATAGGCCTCTTCGTTGCTGCCCTTGGCCGAGCCAAAGCCGGCCAGCGACTTCGGGCCATGGGTATCGCGCAGGGCCTTCAGCGGGCCGGCCGCCAGCGCCAGCGCTTCGTCCCACGTGGCCTCGCGGAACACATCGGACCAGTCGGCCGTGTTGCGATTCAGGTGCTGCAGGGCCGCAGGGTCCTTGGGCACACCGGTCTTTCGCACCAGCGGTACGGTCAGCCGCTGCGGGCTGTGCGCGTAGTCAAAACCAAAGCGCCCCTTGACGCACAGGCGGCCGTGGTTGGCCGGGCCATCGCGCCCGTCCACGCTGACGATGGTGTTGTCCTTGACGTTGTAGGTGATCAGGCAGCCCACGCCGCAGAAGGGACACACCGAGTCCACCTTTTTGTCCACTGCCTGCGAGCCGATCTGAGTTTTGGGCATCAACGCGCCCGTGGGGCAGGCCTGCACACATTCCCCGCACGCTACACAACTGCTGGCGCCCATGGCATCACCCAGATCAAACACGATGGCGCTGTGCGCGCCGCGATGCGCATAGCCAATGACGCCATTGACCTGCTCTTCGCGGCAGGCCCGCACGCAACGATTGCATTGGATGCAGGCGTCAAGATTCACCGCCATCGCCGGATGCGAAACGTCAGCGGCGGGCTGCGTGCGGCGCAAGGCCTGGAGCGCAGGCCGCACGGAGACACCCATGCGCGCAGCCCATTCACTCA
>CAINUX010000119.1 GCA_903853895.1 uncultured beta proteobacterium
GCGCTACTTTGCCAACACCGGTGGACGCATGCCACGCGAAACGTTGACGCTGTTGCGCCAGCGGGTACCACAAGCGCTGCCCTTTCTGATGTATGGTTTGACAGAAGCGTTCCGATCGACGTATTTGCCGCCAGACGAGGTGGACCGTCGGCCAGACTCGATTGGCAAGGCCATTCCGAATGCCGAAATTCTGGTGTTACGTGAAGACGGCTCTCCGTGCTCCCCCCATGAGCCCGGAGAGTTGGTCCACCGAGGCGCCTTGGTGGGCATGGGATATTGGAACGATGCAGAAAAGACCGCAGAGCGGTACAAGTTGCTGGCGCCGGATGCCCCTGGGCGCCAGCCTGGACTACAGTTACCGGAATACGCAGTTTTCTCCGGCGACAACGTGCGCCAAGACGAAGAGGGATTTCTCTACTTCATTGGCAGGCGCGACGAAATGATGAAGACGTCGGGTTACCGCGTCAGCCCGACCGAAGTAGAAGAAGTGCTGTATGCGACCCGCATGGTCGGCGAGTGCGTGGCCTTTGGCGTGGACCACGATGTGCTGGGGCATGCTATACAAGTAATAGCTACTCCAATAGATTCCACGAGGGCTATCGACCTAAATGCCTTATTGTCCGAGTGCAAGGCCCGGATGCCGGCGTACATGGTGCCCGCCCATATCGACGTGCGCAAGGGGCCCCTGCCGCGCAACCCGAATGGCAAGATCGACCGCAAATTGCTGGCCACCGAATGGGCCGAGCGAGGAAACGCATGAGCAACTCTGAGAATCCACGTCCAACACCCGTGCATGCTGCCATGGAGCAGTTCCCGGTCGTGGGCGGTGAATTGCTAGTCGGGGGCATGCCCCTGTCACGGTTGGCACAGCGGGTGGGGCAAACCCCGTTTTATGCCTATGACCGTGGGCTGCTGCGTGCGCGTGTGCTGGAACTGCGGAACGTGCTTCCCAAATCGGTAAAACTGCATTACGCCATGAAGGCCAACCCGATGCCCGCTGTGGTCGGGTTTATGGCCGGATTGGTAGACGGCATTGATGTGGCATCCGCGGGTGAGCTGCAGGTAGCGCTCAACGCAGGCGCCAACCCGCTGGAGGTGAGCTTTGCCGGACCGGGCAAGAAGACAGCGGAGTTGCGACAGGCCGTAGCGGCAGGGGTTCTGGTCAACATCGAGTCATTTCGGGAAGTTACCGAGTTGGCAGGAATATCCGCTGAGCTGGGCTTGCCTGCGCGGGTGGCGGTGCGGGTGAACCCCGACTTTGAACTCAAGGGTTCAGGCATGAAGATGGGTGGCGGCCCCAAGCAGTTTGGCGTGGATGTGGAGCAAATGCCGGAGTTGATGGCCCTGATTGGCAGTAGCGGCGTGCAGTTTGAAGGCTTTCATTTGTTTGCCGGCTCGCAAAACCTCAAGGCCGAGTCGATTTGTGAAGCGCAACAAAAATCCTACGAGCTGGCCCTGCGCCTATCCGATTTGGCACCGACACCCGTGCGCTTTCTAAATTTGGGGGGCGGTTTCGGCATACCGTACTTCCCGGGTGAACAGCGGCTGGACCTGACCACTGTGGGTCACAACCTGGCCGACATTTGCCAGCGTGCGGCCAACGACATGCCTGAAGCAGGCATTGTGATCGAGCTCGGCCGGTACCTTGTTGGCGAGGCAGGCATTTACGTGGCCAAAGTGGTGGACCGCAAGGTGTCACGTGGACAAGTCTTCCTGGTGACCGACGGTGGCCTGCATCACCATTTGTCAGCGTCTGGGAACTTCGGGCAGGTGGTGCGAAAAAACTATCCGGTAACCGTCGGCAACCGAGCAGATGCTACGGACCTGGAAACCGCATCGGTGGTAGGGCCCTTGTGCACGCCGCTGGACCTGCTGGCTGACCGCATGAAATTGCCGGTCGCGCAGGTTGGCGATCTGGTGGTGGTGTACCAGTCTGGTGCCTATGGCGCCAGTGCCAGCCCGCAATCATTTCTAGGACACCCCCCCTGCGTGGAAGTGCTGGTGTAGGCCTTGGCCCCCATATCGGTTGCGGGTTCATTGCTAGCGACCGTCAGCACAGCGGCAGGAATCACGCTGGCGTTAAACCACCCACTATGGCCCATGGGGATGCTCGTGTTGCTTTGGTGCATAGTCGTACTGGAGTTCGGGGTCCCCAGCGCATGGCTGCTATTGGTACCAGCTTGCTTGCCCTTCATGAACTTTTCCATTTGGACTGGCTGGATAGTGTTTGAAGAATTGGATATCGTCCTGTTGGCCGTGCTGGCGGGAGGATATGGGCGCTGGGCGTGGACTCGCGATGGTGCAAGCCCCACCGCGAATCTGCGCTGGGGGCTGATGCACGCTTTGTGGTGCGCATTGGCTGTGACCGGTTTAGTGGCTCTGTCACGTGGCGTGACTGATGCAGGAGGATGGTCCTTCGACTGGTTTGCCGGGTACGACCACGCGCTTAACAGTGTCAGGGTGTTCAAGAGCCTGGGGTTCGCCGTACTGCTTTGGCCGCTTTTGATTCAGCAACTGCGAGAGAACTCTGCGCTGGCGCATGGTCGCTTTGCTTGGGGAATGGTAATCGGCCTGGCTTGCGTCAGTCTGGCGGTCGTGTGGGAGCGCGCGGGTTCTGTGGGACTTTGGAATTTCTCGGCCAACTACCGAACAGTTGCACTGTTTTGGGAGATGCACGTGGGAGGAGCCGCCATTGACGCCTATTTGGCAATGGCAGTTCCGTTTTCGGTCTGGGCTCTCATGACCGCCAAACGCCCCAATCTTTGGGCTGCCGCCGCTTCATTGATATTGCTGGTGGGGTACGCCTGTTTGACTACGTTTTCGCGGGGGGTCTACCTTGCGGTGCTTTCCGCTCTGGTGTTGCTCGCGTTTCTGGTGCATAGATTGGCCCGCGGTGCAAAGCCGACGGGAGTTCAATGGCGCTCTTGGGGTGGCGTGGCGCTGGTGATCTTGCTGGGCCTGGAGGTGTTGGCCGTGCTAGGTGGTGGCTCGTTCATGCAAGAACGCATCGCCAAATCTGGCCAGGATATGGGCAGCCGGATCAAGCATTGGCAGCACGGTGTAGAACTGCTGCACAGCACGCCAGACTGGTGGCTGGGCAGGGGCTTGGGTCGATTGCCTGCAAACTACTCCGCGTCTGTCAAAGGCGAGAACTTTTCCGGCAATGCCAGTTTGCGCGCCGAAGACGTGGACGGCGCTGATTCCAATCGCTTTGTACGGCTTCGCACGCCCCTCAATTTGGACGACCTTCCAGGTCGGTATGCCCTCACACAGCGAGTCGAACTGCTGCGTGACAGCAATGTAGTTCTCAAGATGGATGTTCGCGTGCAAGACCCAACTGAACTGACCGTGCAACTGTGCCAGCGCCATTTGTTGTACGACCGTTACTGCAAAGGAGCTATCGTTCGCGTCGCACCGCGCGAAGGTACCTGGCAAAGCCTGGAAGTTCCACTCCGGGGTCAATCGCTGGTTTCCGATCCCCGGATTCCATCCAGGTTGCTGACGTTCGGGATTTCCGTGGACACACCAGGAGGCGAAGTCGACATCGACAACCTGCGACTAGTCGGTGCAGCCGGGCAGGAATTGCTGGAGAACGGAAGCTTTTCCCATCAGTTGAAACAGTGGTTTCCCGC
>CAINUX010000120.1 GCA_903853895.1 uncultured beta proteobacterium
CGACAGCGATGGCGACGGCATGTCCGATGCGTGGGAGGTTGAGCGCGGCCTCAACCCGTCGGTGCAGGACCATAACGGCACCCAGCTATCACTCCAGTGGCTGGGGGTTGCAGGCTACACCAACCTGGAGGTGTATCTGCACGAGTTGTCGGAGCAGCGCATCCGCCAAGGGCGCTGAGTCTGCCACTCAAGAGCTGGCCGACATCGCCGGTGTGCTCAATCGTTCCGCAAGGCCTGTGGCCCAGAGAATCGGTGGTGATGCGCCCGTTTGGTAAAAGCTGGCTGACTGGGTGTCAGTCCGCTGAGTGCAGCGTCAGCAGCGCCAGGGAATGAGCCTGCAGCAGGAAGTGCCCTTCACCCTGCCATTCGGTCGTGCCCAGTGGGTGTGCGGTATCCAGCAGGGCCTGCCACGGCCCAGGCGGCAGCGCAAACGGGCAATCGCGGTCGTCCGGGTTGACCAGCAGCAGAAGCGCTGCGGTGGCGCGCCCTGGCTTGCCAATCAGGCAACCCAGCACGCCATCCATTGTGTCGTTCCAGGATTGCACATGCATGGACTCGCCACTGGCGCGCATCCAGGCCAGGTCGGCCGGCCCGCGGGCCGTGGGCAGGCCGCTGTACCACTGGTGGCCCAAGGGGAGCAACTGGTGGCGCAAGCGCAGAACCCGGGCCGTGAAGGCGATCAACGTTTGATCGGCCAGCGTCCAGTTGATCCAGGTTGTTTCGTTGTCCTGGCAATAGGGGTTGTTGTTGCCGCCTTGGCTGTGGCCCAACTCATCCCCCGCGCACAGCATGGGTGTGCCCTGTGCGAGCAGCGTGGTCGCCAGCAGGGCGCGCTGCAAGCGTCCACGCATGGACTCGATCGCATGATCTTGGGTCGGGCCTTCTGCGCCGCAGTTGTTGCTGAGATTGTCCGCGTGACCGTCTGCGTTGCTTTCGCCATTGGCCTCGTTGTGGCGCTCGTTGTAGCTGACCAGGTCCCTTAGCGTGAAGCCATCGTGCGAAACCACGTAATTGACGGAATCGGCCGGCGCGCGCTGGCGGCGTTGGCGGTGCTGGTACAGGTCTGACGAGCCGCACAGACGCAGCGCAAAGTCACCACGGGTGCGTGGCCGCTGTGCACTGTGCAGCCAATAGCCTCGCATGACATCCCGAAAACGGTCATTCCATTCCATCCAGCCGTGCGGAAAAGCACCCAACTGGTAGCCCCCGGGTCCAATATCCCAGGGTTCGGCGATCATCTTGGCGCGTGACAGTACCGGGTCTTGTGCGATAGCGGTGAAGAAGGCACCACCGCGCTCAAAACCGTGGTCCCCGCGGCTCAGCACCGGCGCCAGATCAAAGCGAAACCCGTCCACATGCATGTCGCTCACCCAGTAGCGCAGGCTGTCCATTACCATTTGCAATACGCGTGGCTGGCGGATGTCCAGGGTGTTGCCGCAGCCGCTGAAGTTCTCGTATAACGCGTGGTTTCCAGGCTGGAGCCGGTAATAGCTGGTGTTGTCGAGACCCCGAAAACTCAAATTTGGCCCTGTCTCATCGGACTCGGCCGTGTGGTTAAAGACAACGTCCAGCAAGACTTCCAGACTCTGTGCGTGAATGGCCTTGACCATGGCTCGGAACTCGTCGCGCGCCGCACGAGAATGCTGGCCCGAAGCGAGGGCCGTACTTGCCGCGAAAAAGCCCAGCGTGTTGTAGCCCCAGTAATTGGACAGCCCTTTGCTGCCCAATCGTTCTTCGTCCACCGCATAGTGCACAGGCAACAGCGACAGGGTGGTGACGCCCAGGGCCTTGATGTGCTCCAGCGAAGCGGGGTGCGCCAGGCCATCGTAGGTGCCACGCAAGGCCGTTGGCACGTTCGGGTTGGACTTTGAAAAACCCTTGACGTGCAGTTCGTACAGCACGGTATCGAGGATGGGGATGTGGGGTGGTCGGTCGTCTCCCCAGTCAAAATGGTCGTCCACCACGCGGGCCTTCAACGCGGTCGCGGCGTTGTCGCGTGGGTCCATTAGCGCGGGTTGATGGCGGTCAAAAGCAAAGTGTTCATCGCCCCAGGCAAAACGACCCACAATATCGCGGGCATAGGGGTCCAGCAACAGCTTGTGATGGTTGAACCGGTGCCCCTGGCCCGGCTGCCACAGACCGTAGGCCCGCCATCCGTAGACCAGGCCGGGTTTGGCGCCCGGCAGATAGCCGTGCCAAACATCGCTGGTATGGGCGGTGAGTCGAAGGCGCGCTACTTCCACGTTGCCCGCCGCATCAAACACGCACAGATCCATGGCCTGGGCGTGGACCGAAAACACGGCAAAGTTGACGCCATGGCCATCCCACTTGGCGCCCATGGGCCAGGGGTGGCCGGGCTGCAGCGGTGGTGTGGTCAGGCTGTCCATTCAAGTACCACTGTAGCGAGTGGCGGCAGACTCAGCAAGATGGAGTGCGGTTTGCCATGCCAAGCCGTTTCTTCCGTGGTGGCGGCTCCCAGCGGCGTGCCGGTATTGCTGCCGCCATAGTGGGCCGAGTCGGTATTCAGGCGTTCGCGGTACTGGCCAGGATTTGGAACACCCAGCCGGTAGCCGGTTTGCACGGTCGGTGTGAAGTTGCAGACAACCACCACCAGGTGCTGGGCATCACGACCCCGGCGAATGAAACTCAGAACCGAATTGGCTGCATCGCCGTGGTCTATCCATTCAAAGCCATTGGCATCGCAGTCGCGCTGGTGCAAGGCGGGGGTGGACTTGTACAGGTGGTTGAGGTCACGCACCAGTCGCTGCACGCCAGCGTGCTGCGGGTTGTCCAGCAAATGCCAGTCCAGACTCTGGTCGTGGTTCCATTCGCGTTCCTGCGCGAACTCGCACCCCATAAACAGCAGTTTCTTGCCGGGGTGCGCAAACATGTAGCCCAGATAGGACCTCAGGTTGGCAAACCGTTGCCATTGGTCTCCCGGCATTTTTCCAATCAGTGAGCCTTTTCCGTGCACCACTTCGTCGTGTGAGATGGGGAGTACAAAGTTTTCGCTGAACGCGTAAACCAGACCAAAGGTCATCTCACTCTGGTGATGCTTGCGGTGAATTGGGTCGCGGGCCATGTATTGCAGCGTGTCGTGCATCCAGCCCATGTTCCATTTGTAGTGAAAGCCCAGACCGCCGGCAAAGGTGGGTCGCGACACGGCGGGAAATGCCGTCGACTCCTCGGCCAGCGTGATCGCTTCGGGCCGTTCACTGCCGATGACTTCATTCATCCGTTTCAGGAAGGAGATGCTTTCCAGATTCTCACGGCCGCCGTGCACATTGGGAATCCATTCGCCGGGTTTGCGGCTGTAATCGCGGTATAGCATGGACGCCACGGCATCCACGCGCAGACCATCCACGCCATAACGTTCCAACCAGTACAGACCATTGCCGATCAGGAAGTTGCGCACCTCGGTGCGTGCCAGGTTGTAGATCAGCGTGTTCCAGTCGTTGTGAAAGCCTTCCCGGGGGTCGGCATACTCATAGAGGTGGGTACCATCGAACAGGGCCAGGCCGTGGGGGTCGGTTGGGAAGTGTGCGGGCACCCAGTCCAGCAATACGCCAATACCTGCCGCATGGCAGCGCTGTACAAAGCGCACAAAGCCATCGGCCGTGCCAAACCGCGCCGTAGGCGCATAGAGGCCGACCGGTTGATAGCCCCATGAGCCATCGAAAGGGTGTTCACTGATGGGCAGCAACTCCAGGTGGGTAAAGCCCATGTCCACGGTGTAGGGCACCAGTAAATCCGCCAGTTCATCCCAGGTGGGCCACCGCTGTTCGCCGGTGGTGGTATCCAGAATGCGCCGCCAGGAGCCCAGATGCACTTCATAAATGCTGATAGGCGCATCCAGCGCATTGGCGTGGCGCCGGGCCGGCGTGGATGGTTGTGCAGCGGGCATGCTGGCGACAATGCTGGCTGTGCCGGGGCGCAATTCGGCCTGGCGTGCATACGGGTCTGCGCGACCGGGCAGCACCACACCATTGTTGGTGCGAATCTCAAACTTGTAGAGTGCGCCTACACCTACAACGGGCAAGAATATTTCCCACACGCCGCATTCGCGCCGTAGGCGCATGGGAAAGCGGCGGCCATCCCAGAAGTTGAAATCGCCCACGACGCTGACGCGTGAAGCATTGGGCGCCCACACTGCAAAGATGGTACCGGCCACTCCGTCGATAAGGCCAGGGTTTGCACCAAGCACTTCATAGGGACGCAGGTGTGTCCCCTCGCTGAGCAGCCAGACATCCATGTCACCGATGACGGGGCCGAAGCGGTAGGGGTCCTCCAACACGCTGACCACGCCATCAGCCCACTGAACCTGCAGGCTGTAAGGCGCAGTGGTGTCGGCGCTGATGGATTGTTCAAAGAAACCACTGGGATCGCGCTTGAGCAGACGGCCCAATACCGCTCCGGTATCGGCAGACAGCACATGAACCTTGACCGCTCCCGGGAGAAACGCGCGAACGGACACCCGTCCGTCGTCTTGCAGGTGCGGCCCCAAAACGGCGAAGGGATCACCATGGCTGGCAGCACAAATGAGCTTGATGTCGGACTTGGACGGCATATAGTGGTGAGAGGTTTTCTTGGGGGAGGTTAGTCGGCCAAAGGCTGGATTTTCCAGATCTGGCTGGCGTACTCACGAATCGTACGGTCCGATGAAAAAATGCCCATCCCTGCCACGTTGGCGATTGCCCGCTCAGCCCATTTGTGGGGTTGGGCGTACAGGTCGTCGACCCGCAATTGGGTTGCAACATAAGCCTCGTAGTCAGCCAGCAGCAGGTAGTGGTCTCCGCCCCAGGCCAAAGACTCAGCTAACGCACGGTAGCGGGTTGGATCGGTGGGAGAAAAGCGGCCCTCAGAAATGGCAGTCAATACGGCCCTGATCGACGGAACGCTTTCATAGAAATGCATGGGCTGATAGCCGCTTTGGCGCAACGCGCGGACTCCGGGTGTTTTGAGCCCGAATATGAACATGTTTTCATCACCGACGGCCTGCCGTATTTCGATGTTTGCGCCGTCATCGGTGCCAATGGTTAGGGCACCATTGAGGGCGAGTTTCATGTTTCCGGTACCAGACGCCTCAGTGCCGGCAGTCGAGATCTGCTCGGAAAGATCGGCTCCCGGCACAATGATCTCTGCGACCGATACACCGTAGTTGGGAATGAAAACGACCTTAAGCTTGTCACCCACCTGCGGATCGTTGTTGATGACATTGGCGATATCGTGGATCAGGTGGATGATGCTCTTCGCGACATGGTACGAGGATGCCGCCTTGCCCGAAAAAATCACGGTACGAGGTACCCACTGCGCACCAGGGTCTTGCAGTATGGCCAGGTAGCGGGTGACGACATGCAGCACATTGAGCAGTTGGCGTTTGTATTCATGGATGCGTTTGACCTGCACGTCAAAGAGGCTGTCCGGATGCACCGCGATGCCCGTTGTGCGCGCAATATAGGCAGCCAGCCGGACTTTATTGGCACGCTTGACCGCCATGAATTTTTCCTGAAAGCCGGTGTCCGCCTTGAGGGTATTGAGGCCTTTGAGGTGGTCCAGGTCCAGCCGCCAGTGCTTGCCAAGCGTCTGGTCCAGCAAGTCCGATAGACCCGGGTTGGCCTGTGCCAACCAACGGCGCGGTGTCACACCATTGGTGACATTGGTAAACCGTGCAGGCCAGAGGTCGGCGAAATCAGAAAAAATGGTTTCAACCAGCAGATTCGAGTGCAGCGCCGATACGCCGTTGATGGTGTGGCTTCCAACTACCGAGAGGTGGGCCATACGGACCCGGCGCTCGCCGTGTTCGTCGATGAGGGACAGTCGTTCGAGGTAGGCGTTGTCGCCTGGGCGGTGGTTGGCTGCGGTCTCCAGGAACTCCTTGTTGATGCGGAAAATGATTTCCATGTGGCGTGGGAGCACATGCTGGATAAGGCTCACGGGCCAGGTTTCAAGCGCCTCTGGCATCAACGTGTGGTTGGTGTACGAGAAAACCTTTCCGCACAGACGCCATGCTGCGTCCCACGCCATGAAATGTTCGTCACACAGCAGGCGCATCAACTCGGCAACCCCAATAGCCGGGTGGGTGTCGTTAAGGTGAATGGCTACCTGGTCGACCAGATTCTCCAGCGAAGGGTGTTCGTCCAAGTGGCGTTTGACCAGGTCCTGAATGGACGCGGCGACAAAGAAGTATTCCTGTTTGAGCCGCAACTCGCGCCCGGCGGGTGTACTGTCGTTTGGGTACAGCACCCAGGAGATATTCTCGAATTCGTTCTTGATGTTTGCCGCTCGCGCGTAGTCTCCAGCATTGAAGACTCTGAGGTCCAGATGGGCCGGCGCGACCGCTTTCCACAGGCGCAGCGTGCTGACATGGTCGGTACCATGACCGGGGACCACCATGTCATAGGCCTTGGCAACCACTTCGCCACCGTGGCGCCAGACGCTAACACCGTCAATATGCTCGACCCAGCCGCCAAAGCGCACCGGGTAGTTGATATCCGCGCGTGGAAACTCCCAGGGCGTGCCGTCCTGCAGCCATGGGTCGGGGTATTCGGTTTGAGAGCCGTTTTGTATGCCTTGGGCAAACATGCCGTATTCGTAGCGGATTCCGTAGCCGAAAGATGGCATGCCCATGGTTGCCATGGAGTCCAGAAAACAGGCAGCGAGCCGGCCCAGGCCTCCATTTCCCAATGCCGCGTCGGGTTCACGCTCAGCCACGTCTTCCAGGGTATGCGCATGCTGTGCCAGACCCTGGGCTGCGCCGCCAGTCAAGTTGAGCGCTGCCAGAGCATTCGACAAGGTGCGGCCCATCAGAAATTCCATTGAGAGGTAGACCACACGGCGGGCCTTGCGTTCGCGTTCCTGAACCTGGGTTTCAACCCAGCGCTGCGAGAGTTGCTCGCGCGCCAGCAAAGCGACCGCCTGCATCAGGTCGGTGGTCGTTGCATCTTCCGACGCGACGCCAACCGTACTGAGCAAGTGCTGCTCGATCTGGGCAGCCTGGGTATGCTTGCCAATCAGTGGGTTCGAAGACACGTCGCATTCCTTTGCTTGTTGTGCGATGGACAGCCTAGCACCCTTGATAAAGAGAGCGTACTCCAAAGTGAATTGATTTTCGCATGCAGTCAGTTTGGCTGCAGCACGGGGCATTAAGATGGTAAAGGTTGGTTTTCACGTACCGTCGATGGGAGAAAGAATGGAACTGTCTGAGCAGGCGCAAAGCTTCGATTTGCCTAAGCGTGCCGTTGCGCTGGTGCTGGCGGGAGGGCGTGGCAGCCGTTTGATGAGTCTGACCGACCGAAGGGCAAAGCCCGCGGTGTACTTTGGCGGTAAGTTCCGGATCGTCGATTTCGCACTGTCCAATTGCCTGAACTCGGGCATTCGCCGCATCGCAGTGATTACGCAGTACAAGTCGCATAGCCTTCTGCGGCACCTGCAGCGAGGCTGGGCTTTCCTGCAGTCCGAGATGAATGAGTTTGTCGACCTGCTGCCTGCGCAGCAGCGCAATGACAATGAAAACTGGTACCGGGGTACTGCCGATGCGGTCTACCAGAACCACGATATTCTGGAAGGCTACGACGCAGAGTACATCGTGGTCCTCGCCGGCGACCACATCTATAAAATGAATTACGCACTCATGCTCGCCGATCATGTGGACAAGGGGCGTCCCTGCACCGTTGCGTGCATTGCGGTGCCGCGCAGTGAAGCCAGCGCGTTTGGAGTGATGGCTGTGGATGAAGACAGCTTGGTCACCGAATTTGTGGAAAAGCCTGCAGATCCCCCAGCGATGGCCGGCCGGCCAGAGATGTCTCTTGCCAGCATGGGGATCTATATATTCAATGCGCAGTATCTGTATAAGGAACTGGCCCGTGACATGGCCGATCCGGATTCAAGCCACGACTTCGGAAAAGACATCATCCCCCGCGCGGTGCGTAACGGCGATGTGGCGGCCCATCCGTTTTCGTTGAGCTGCGTCCCGGACGCGCACCATAGGGATGAACCTTACTGGCGGGATGTGGGAACGATCGACGCTTACTGGGATGCCAATATTGACTTGACGGCGACCGATCCTTTGCTGAATCTGTATGACCGGCACTGGCCCATCATGACCTACCAGGATCAATTGCCGCCTGCCAAGTTTGTCCACAACCAGGAAGACCGGCGAGGCATGGCCATTGAATCGCTGGTGTCCGGTGGCTGCATCGTGTCTGGCCAGGTTTTTCGGTCTGTTTTGTTTTCCAGTGTGCGGGTCCATTCGCATGCCAAAGTCAATTGGTCGGTTTTATTGCCCAGTGTCGAAGTAGGGCGGGGTGCCCGCTTGACCCGTGTTGTGCTGGATCGTGGCGTCGTCATTCCAGACGGCATGGTGATTGGTGAAGATGCCGCGCTGGACGCGCAGCGTTTTCACAGGACGGCCAATGGTGTGACGCTGGTGACAGCCTGCATGATTGCAGCGTTAACAGCTGTAGCAACATGAAGGTACTACTGGCAGCGGCGGAGATATTTCCCCTGGTCAAGACCGGCGGGCTGGCCGATGTGGTTGGCGCCTTGCCCGAGGCATTGGTGGTTGCGGGTGCCGAGGTGCGCCTGGTTCTGCCAGGCTTCCCCACCATTGTGGCTGGTCTGGAAGACGCGTCGGTGGTGTGTGAACTGGGGGCGGTTTTTGGCGCCGGTCGGGTGACCTTGCGATTGGGTCGCCTCGCGCACAACGGGGTTGCTGCCTATGTTGTGGACGCACCCTATTTGTACCGGCGAGTGGGCAATCCCTACCAGGCCAATGACGGCAGTGAGTGGCCAGACAACCTTCAGCGTTTTGCGTTGCTCGGCTGGGTGGCAGCGCATCTTGCTGCGGGGGAACTGGATCCTCTTTGGATACCGGACATCTTGCATGCCCACGATTGGCACGCTGCCATGGCCTGCGCCTACGTTGCCTGTCATCCTGGTATGGGTGTTGCGACGGTGTTTACCATTCACAACCTGGCGTACCAGGGATTGTTTTCGCTGGATGACTTTCACCTTCTGGGCTTGCCCTCGCGCTTCATGGTGTCCCATGGATTGGAGTTCCACGGGCAGTTGTCTTTCATGAAGGCGGGCCTGAAGTTTGCCGACCGCATTACAACCGTGAGCCCGAATTACGCGCGCGAGATTGCAACCGAAGAATTTGGTTGTGGTCTGGATGGCGTGATTCGTGCGCGCGGGGTACAAGTGTCTGGCATTCTCAATGGTGTGGATGGCGCAGTGTGGAATCCGGCCACCGATGTCCACCTTGGGTCCCATTTTTCCGCGCAGTCGCTGGACGGCAAGGCCGTGTGCAAGGCTGCGTTACAAAAGGAGCTGGGCTTGCGTGTGGACGCCAGCGCACCTTTGTTTGCGCTGGTCAGCCGGCTCACGTCCCAAAAAGGCCTTGATCTGGTGCTGCAGGCGCTGCCCGATGCCATAAATGGCGCCGCCGAAGGAGGCATTCAGTTGGCCGTGCAAGGCAATGGAGACCCGGAGCTGGAGAGCGCATTTTTGGCGGCGGCGTCTGCCCACCCGGGAAGGGTTGCTGTTTGCATGCGTTACGACGAACCGCTGGCACACCGCATGATTGCGGGAGCCGATGCCATGCTGGTGCCGTCGCGGTTTGAACCTTGCGGGCTGACCCAGTTGTATGCCCTGCGGTATGGGACGGTACCGTTAGTACGCCGTGTCGGTGGTTTGGCCGATACGGTAGTGGATGCAACGCCCGATGCAATTGCTGCGGATTTGGCCACCGGTTTCATGTTCGGCCCCGCAACAAGCCGGGCGCTCGGGCAAGCCATGCAGCAAGCCACGCAGGCGTACCGCAATCCAATGCTATGGCGTCAACTCGCCTTGCGCGGTATGGCACAGAACTTTTCCTGGGAAGCGGCTGCCAATCAGTATTTGGCACTGTACACAACCACTGTCCAGAGCAAAGCGGCCCAGCGCCTGCCATCCAGCACCTAAAGGTTGTTCTACGGGAGTGTATACAGCGGGATGTCTTTTTCGACTGCCAGCCCATCGAGTTGCTGGCGCGTCTGCGTCAGCAGGAAACTCGCCACGCCGGCATGGCTTTCAGGCGCAAACATGGCCATGATGTGGGATGCCTTGAGGCCCGCAGCCTGCGCCAGGGCGGCCGCAAAATGCGGCTCCAGCGCCGCCACGGCCACGCGCCCGTCCTTGCACGGATAGACGCGGTAGCCCGCATGGCCGCCGCCCACTGCCGCACCGGGTTTGGTCAGGCCCCAGGACCGGGGGAGGGCCAGATAGGCGGCAGCAATGGACAGCGCAACGTCAAGGCGCACGCCTTTGCCCTTTTGCAATTGGTGCAGACGGGCTTTCAGAACTGCTTCGGATGCCATCAGCGAGCCGCCCATGTCCGCGTACAGCGTGGGCGGTAGGTCCAATCCTTCCACCAGGTTGTTTTTGGCCAGGTAGGTCAAGTCGTGGCCTGGCTCTTCGCCGCGTGCCCCGGGAGCACCCACAATGGCCACCAGGGACAGCGTGGGGTAGCGCTGGTGCAGCGACTTCCATTCCAGGCCGAGTTTTTGCAGAGCCGATGGTCTGAAGGAGGTGAGCAGCACGTCGGCCTTGGCCAGTTCACGGTGCAGGGCTTTTTGGCCGTTTTCTGACTTCAAATCCACGTTGGCAATGCGCATGCCCTGGTGCAGCGTGTCGTACGCGGCGCGGTTGTACAGGCCCATAGGGTCGCCGGGGGTGCCCTTGGGGGCACTGGGGTGCGCGGGTGGCTCCAGCTTGACGCAGGTCGCACCCATTTGGCGGCAGCGCATCAGGGCTGCTGGTCCCGGCAAATTGAGGGCCAGGCTCAGAACGCGCACGCCCTTGAGTGGAAGAATGGGTTTGGGGGTTGCGTGGGGGGTGGATCGGGTTGCCATGGATGCAATGGGGGGACCAGAATGAAGAAGTTCAAGCCATGATAATCCGGGTTTGTCGATCGGACCTGCGTACGCCACCGCGCGCACTTCTTTGTGGCGCACGAAACGACTGCGCGCGGCGGGCGGCGTGGCAGGCGTTCTCCGGCTCCCGTCGCTGGCGAACAGGGTGGTCTACCAGAATGGTTGCGTCAACACTTTGGTTGGCCCGCCTGTTCTGTAGCAACCGCAAGTGCGGCCTGCGCCCGCCCGCCACACCACCCGCCTTGGGGGCGAGGTGTTGGGGCGCAGAGCCGGGAAATGTTATAGGCCAAACGGGCCGCTAGCCCTCGTGGAATATGCAGGAGCAGCTATGGATTTTGTAGCGACTAACACCGCGCATCGCAAGGTCGGTGGGTCGGGTGGCCCTTCGTCGGCCCCATTAGCGGCCGCCACAGAACAGGCGTGCCCACCACGGTGTTAACGCAGCAACAAAAGAGAACCCAAAACAGCCGCCCGCGAGCGTGGGCCAGAGAAGGGACGCCCGGCCCACCGGCCCTGCCAAACTACCGGCCCAGCCAAACCCGCACCGATAATGGCAGTTGGCGCATGGACCCGTGCGCATCCCAGACGCACAAGGTAGCACTTTGAACAACGACCAGCTTGATTTTGCCTTTGTGGCGGACCTTCCCACGATTGCCCTGCCACCCAAAAAGCGTGCAGCCCGCAGCAAACCCGCGCCCTCATCAGCGATTGCATCGGCGGCCACGTCCCAGTTGTTGCCCCCGGTGCTGATGTCAGCGGTGCCGGACCCCGAGCGCGGGGGGGTGGCCAATGACCCGGACGCCGAATCGATGGCCGTGGCATTGGAGGCGCATCCGAATTACCGGGTACTGCGCCGACTGCGCCCGCGCCTGGACTGGGCGAGCGCCCAGGGCCAGGCCGTGTGCCGCATCATCGTGCTGGACACCGAAACCACCGGTCTGGACCAGACCCGTGACAAGATCATGGAACTGGCCCTGCTGCGGGTGGATGTGGACGTGGACAGCGGCATGCCCGTAGGCCCGGTGCAGGTCTACGATGCCCTGGAAGACCCCGGCATGCCCATACCCCGGGAGGTGCAGGACATCACCGGCATAGACGACAGCATGGTGCAGGGCCAGCGAATCGACGACGATCGGGTTCTGGCGATGCTGGACGGCGTGGACTTGGTCATTGCCCACAACGCCGGGTTTGACCGCCCGTTTGTCGAGGCCCGTTTCCCGCAAGCCCGGGCAATGGCGTGGGCCTGTTCGTTTGCCGACATCAACTGGAAAGAACAGGGGCGCGGTTCGGCCAAGCTGGAGAGTCTGGCGCGCGACAAGGGCTGGTTTTACGACGCACACCGGGCTGAAA
Source organism: uncultured beta proteobacterium (assembly GCA_903853895.1). Taxonomy (GTDB): domain Bacteria; phylum Pseudomonadota; class Gammaproteobacteria; order Burkholderiales; family Burkholderiaceae_C; genus Allorhodoferax. The sequence goes on from CAINUX010000120.1 coordinate 12,261, forward strand.
TGGATTGCCACGCCTTGCTCGCCGTATTGGCGACTCCACTGCCCAAACTGACCCACACCGGGTTGGCCCATCTGATGGCGCAGGCGGGCAAACCCAGCTACCGCCTGCAAGCCACCAACGCACCCTTTGACGCCAAAGACAAACTCAAGGCCCGCGGCTACCGCTGGAGCGCCGAGCAAAAGGTCTGGCACACCCGGGTAGGCGACGGCAAGGCCTTGCAGACCGAGTTTGAGTGGCTCAAGGAACACGCCTACCACCAGCGCTCGGCCGCGGTGCAGTTCGAAAAGCTCGACGCCCTGGTGCGCTACTCGACCCGCACGGGCGAAATGCTGCACCACCAGTTGTAGTCGGCCCACCATGCGCAACGCTGCTTACACGGTCACCAGCATCCAGGTGGCGCAGGCCCGCAAGGTCATGATCGAAGGGCGCTCCATCCTCACCGCCATCCACAAGACTGCGGTACAGGGCCTGGTTGACGTGCAGCCCCTGGGCCTGCTGGGCGATGAGCAGGCCGATCTGTCGGTGCATGGTGGCCTGGAAAAGGCCGTCTATGCCTACCCGACCGAGCACTATGCCTTCTGGCGCGAAGCCCGCCACGACGCCGGTGTTGCCGGCATCGACTCCGACTTGCCGCACGGCTCCATGGGTGAGAACCTGACCCTCAGCGGCTTATTGGAAACCGACGTCTGGGTCGGAGATGTGCTGCGCTTTCCCCACTGCGTGCTGCGCGTGGAGCAACCGCGCGAGCCCTGCTACAAGTTCAATGCCGCCATGGGTTTCAACACGGCGGTCAAGACCATGGCGCAAAGTGGTTTTTGCGGGTTTTATCTGTCGGTGGACGAGCCGGGCACCATGCTGGCTGGTGATGGGTTTGAGTTACTGCCCGGTCCGCGCCATGTGAGCATTCCGCAGCGTTTTCAGGCCAGGATGTTCAAGCACATGCGCTAAGGTTCATCACGCATTGAGGGTCTTGCGCGCACCTTGGCGAACGCTGCAACCAGTGTCCACCAGAATGCGGACCAAATTGCAGCCACGAAGCTCCAGCCAAGTAGGTTTGGTGCTGGCCAACCGCCGGATTCCGCTCGTCCGAAAACAGGTAGCCCGATGGCGTTCAAACCCCAAAGTGGCACGTAGACGGTGCCCGCTAAGACGGGAGCCACGCTTTCGAACAGCAGAGGGGTAAAAACGAAAAGCGCTCCGTGCGCGCACACGAGGCCGAAGAATGCTAGCAATCGCAGGCGGGGCATATTAAGGGCTTCACGGCGAAATTCGGTGAATCAAGGCGTCCGGTGGAATTCGGTCATGAATACATGCCCGGAAAATAGCGTTCCATGAGCGAATCGGGGTGAAGCGGTTTCGTAAACCCGAACTTTGCGTACAGCCCGTGCGCGTCCCCCGTGGCCAAAGAAAACCGACGCAAACCTTGAAGCTGAGGATGGGCAAATACGGCCGCCATGAGCACAGTGCTGTAACCCTTGCCCCGATGCTCAGGCAGTACAAAGACATCCACCAAATTTGCAAAGGTTGCGTAGTCGGATATGACGCGTGCAAAAGCCACTTGGGCATTGCCGCAAAAACCTCCAAAACACAGTGAGTGATCAATGGATCGCTGCACCAAGTCGAATGGAATTCCTTTGGCCCATGCGGTCTGCTCAGAAAGGAATTGGTGGATAAGAGCAACGTCAAGCTCTTCGTTTTCTGTGGTGATCCGAAAATCTGTCATAGCGCTCTGGTGCACATCACTGGGCAAGACTGCTGGCTGGCGTGCTGGTGAAGACGAAAGAATTCACCGCGCAAATTGCTATCAATACAATAGCTAATTGAATATATTCCACGAGGGCTGGAGGCACTTTCTGTCAAAAGCCTCATGCAGAGGCAGCCTTTTTCTTGTGAAACGTCACTGGTGCAGCCGCAACATCGCCCGCCGACGCCTTGTTGAGCTGGTTCGCAACAGAGGTCTTCATCTTGCCCACCACGTGCATCTCACAGGGCTTGCAGTCAAAGCGCAGCGTCAACTTCTCTTTGCCGTTGATGAGTTGCAGGGGTTCGGCCTTTACCTGGCCCTGCACGCCGACCACGCCCTTGGCCTGCTTGGGGCACAGGCTGAGTGAGAAGCGCACGCAGTGCTTGGTGATCATCAGGCTGACTTCGCCCAGCTCTTCGTTGGCCTCATAGGCTGCGTCGATCACCTTGACGCCATGGCGCGCGTAGAAGGCGCGGGCGGCTTGGTTGTGTACGTTGGCGAGGTAGCTCAACGTGTCTTGTGGGTAGTGCACCGGTGGCTCCACCGGGGTGGCGCGCGGCAGGCGCCGCAGGGCCAGGGTGCGGGATGCTTCCAGATCTTCGATCGCATCGCGGCGCAGGGTGTTGAGCAGCGATGCAGGCAGAAATAGGCCGCTAGCCCTCGTCAAATCTACATCTAATGCTACAAAAATAGTAGAGCCCAGTTTGGCGATCTGGGTGCGGTTAGTGGTGTCTGTGGCTGCTGCGTCTTTGCCTTGTTCGTGTGGGGTGTTGGCGTGCGCTTCGCCCACACATCCATCTTCATCGGTGTAAGCCAGCGTGATGCCACGTGCCGTGCGGCTCAATACACCCCACACGCCGATGCGCCGGTCGCTGGATTTTTTGTCCAGCACACGCACCCAGTTCATATCGCGGTTGCGGTTGACCTGGGTGCCCTTGCGCAGGTCTTTCAGTCCTGCCATATCGTCTTTGGGGAACACACGCCAACGTTGTTGGGTGCCATCTGGTTTGGGTTTGCCAACTGCCTCGGCGCGGTTGATGGCCAGGCCCATCAGTTCCTTCTGCAGGTCGTAGTAGCACAGGCCGTCACCGTTGTGCAGCACGGTGGCAGCGCCGGTCGTCTCCAGCTCCACCCAGTTGGGTCCCACCTGGGTTACATACCCGATCGACTGGCCGGGATTCTTGGGCGAGTCAAAGGCGCCAATGTCTTCCTTGCGGCCCTGCACAAAGTAGTCGGTGAACTCGCGGTTGAAGTTCTGGTTGGGGTCGGGCGTGAAGGTGAAGGTGGTGCTGCCGCTGCTGGCGCGGGCGAGTGGGAATTGTCCCGGTCGGTCTGAATACTGGCGGTCTTCAATCAGTTCGTCCAGCAGCTTGCGGTAATGGGCGGTGATGTTCTTCACATACGCCATGTCCTTGTAGCGGCCTTCTATCTTGAAGCTGCGGATGCCCGCATCTACCAGGGCGGCCAGGTTTTCGCTCTGGTTGTTGTCTTTCATTGATAACACGTGCTTGTCATGCGCCACGAAGCGGCCCTTGTCGTCCACCACCTGGTAGGGCAGGCGGCAGGCCTGGCTGCATTCGCCGCGGTTGGCGCTGCGCCCGGTGTGGGCGTGGCTGATGTAGCACTGGCCGCTGTAGGCCACGCACAGTGCGCCGTGCACGAAAAATTCCAGCGTGCAAGTCGTCTCAGCGCGGATGGCGGCTATTTGCGGCAGTGTCAGCTCCCGGGCCAGCACGATCTGCGACAGGCCCACGTCCTGCAGGAAGCGGGCCTTTTCGGGCGTGCGGATATCGGTCTGGGTGCTGGCGTGTAGCTGGATAGGCGGCAGGTCGATCTCCAGCAGTCCCATGTCCTGGATGATGAGCGCGTCCGCACCGGCGTCGTACAGCTGCCAGGCCAGCTTGCGCGCGCCTTCCAGTTCGTCATCGCGCAGGATGGTGTTCATGGTGACGAAGATGCGGCTGTTGAAGCGGTGGGCGTAGCGCACCAGCCGGGCAATGTCGGAGACGCTGTTGTCGGCGCTGGAGCGGGCACCAAAACCAGGGCCGCCGATGTAGATCGCGTCCGCGCCATGGTTGACGGCTTCGATGCCAATATCGGCATCGCGCGCGGGGGCCAGGAGTTCAAGTTGAAAGTCGGGAAGGGACATAGGGCGTGCTGAGAAATGCTATGAATTTAATAGCTGTAAACGGCCATTCTACGAGGGCTAGAGGCATATTTCATCAAAAAGGTTTCCTCCTGGTCAAAATCATACCCAATCTGGGTTTGTTAGGCCTGAACAGCCAGCTGCGTTTGCGTGCCCAGGCCGTCGATGCCCAAATGTATGGTCTGCCCGGCGCGCAGAAATACGGGCGGCTTCTGGCCCATGCCGACGCCGGGTGGCGTGCCGGTGGAGATCACATCGCCGCTTTGCAGGCTCATGAAACGGCTCAAGTAGCTGATCAGGAACGCAACCTTGTAAACCATGGTGGCGGTCGAGCCATTCTGGTATCGCTTGCCATCCACTTCCAGCCACAGGCGCAGGGCCTGCGGGTCGGGAACCTCGTCGGCGGTTACCAGCCAGGGTCCCAGCGGGCCAAAGGTGTCGCAGCCCTTGCCCTTGTCCCAGGTGCCGCTGCGCTCGATCTGGAATTCGCGCTCCGACACGTCGTTGACGATGCAATAGCCCGCCACGTGCGCCATGGCGTCGGCTTCTGCAATGTAGCGGCCACCCTGGCCAATGACCACGCCCAGTTCCACTTCCCAATCGGTTTTGACGGAGCCGCGGGGGATTTCGACGTTGTCATCCGGTCCGACGATGGCGCTGGTCCACTTGTTAAACACTACTGGCTCGGGCGGCACTTGCATCCCCGCCTCGGCAGCGTGGTCGGAGTAGTTCAGGCCGATGCAGATCAGTTTGCCGGTGCGCGCCACGCACGGGCCCAGGCGCAGGTCCTGCTGCGGCGTTCCTGCTACCAGGGGCAGGGTGGCCAGGTCCAGAGCCTGTAAGCGCGCGAGCTGGGCCGGCAGCAGGACGCTGCCGCCAATGTCATCCACTACGGCAGAGAGGTCACGCACGCGCCCCTCGGCGTCAAGTGCACCGGGTTTTTCCTGGCCGGGCGGTCCAAAACGCAGCAGTTTCATGGTGGTTCCGTTTCAAGAGGCAGTGAAGTCTGGGTGGCTGAATGCAAAAAACGCGGCCAAGGCCGCGTTTTTTGGGGTGCTACCAGCGACGCCGTGAGCTTATTCGATTTTGGCTTTGGAGCGCAGTTCTTCCTGAAACTTGGCGATCTTCTGCTGTTGCAGTTGCTGGGCGATTTGTGGCTTCACATCGTCAAACTTGGGCAACTGGGCGTCACGGGTATCGTCCAGGCGGATGATGTGGTAACCGAACTGGGTCTTGACCGGTGTTTCGGTCATCTTGCCCTTGGTCAAGCCAGCCAGGGCTTCCGAGAATTCCTTGACGTAGCTGCCGGGGTTAGCCCAGTCCAGATCGCCACCCTTGGCGCCCGAACCTGGGTCCTTGGACTCTTTCTTGGCGATTTCGTCAAATTTGCCGCCTTTTTTCAGCTTGACAATGATGGCCTTGGCCTGGTCTTCGGTCTCCACCAGGATGTGGCGGGCTTTGAATTCCTTGCCGGAGTTCTGGGCGGCGAACTTGTCGTATTCGGCCTTGATTTCTTCGTCGGTGACGGGGTTCTTCTTCTGGAAGTCACCGAACAGTTCGCGGATCAGGATGGCCTGGCGGGCCAGTTCGATCTGGGTCTTGAAGTCTTCAGTGGCGTCCAGACCGCGCACTTGGGCCTCTTGCATGAAAATCTCACGGGCGATGACTTCGTCCTTGAGTTGACCCTGCATTTCGGGCGATACGGGACGGCCGGAGCGCTTGACCTGCTCGGCCAGTGCGTCCATGCGCGCCTTTGGAATGGCTTTTCCGTTCACGATGGCCACGTTCTGGGCCATGGCGGCGGGCGCCAGGGCGGCCAGCAGGGTGGCAGTCGCGAATGCGGACAAAATTTGCTTCTTCATGCGATTTCCTTCGAGGATGCTCAAAAAATGGGTGCCAATATGGCGGGTCAAACGGGGGGTGTGTTTGGCGAATTTTCGGTTTCAATGGCCAGGGCATGCAGACCCTGGGCAATGAAATCTTGCAGCGCATCATACACAAGGCGGTGGCGGGCTACCCGGCTCAGGCCTGTAAACAAATGTGAAGCCACCCGAACGCGGAAATGCGTACCAAAGCCGGTGCCATTGGATCCGGCGTGGCCGTTGTGCTGGTAGCTCTCGTCCAGGACCTCCAGGCGGCTGGGCGCCAGGCGCTCTATCAGGCGTTCTTTCAGTTGGTCTGCGGTGGGTCCTGTCATGGCGTGCTCTCTTTTTCGGCGGTCTCACTGGCCCGCAGGTGGGGCGCAATGTACAAGCCCTGCCCAATCAAAAAAGCCAGCGGAAACACATAGCCCCAGATCTTGAAATTGGCCCAGGCGTCTTCGCTGAAGTACGTCGCCACATAGGCATTGCTGATGGCCATGAAGGCGGCGTAGAACACCCATGCCACGTTAAGTTTGTGCCAAACCGGGTCGGGCAGATCCAGTTGGCTGCCCAGCATACTTTTAAGGAAGCTTTTTCGCATACCCCAGATGGAGACTGCCAACGCGATGGCCATGCCGGCGTACAAGACCGTAGGCTTCCACATGATGAAGCGTTTGTCGTGCAAGGCCAGCGTGATGGTGCCAAACACCAGAATCAGGGCCAGTGTGACTTTGTGCAGTGTGGTCAGCTTTTTGTCGATGGCGTAGATGAGGGCCATTTGCATCACCGTGGCGCCCATCAGCACCGGGGTTGCAAAATAAATGGCCTCCTCTTTACTGATGCCAAACCAGTCGTGCAGCTTGTAGGCACCGAAAAACAGCAGGATGGGGAAAAAGTCGATCAGGATTTTCATGCAGGGGTGAAGTGTAACGAGGCCGAGTTCATGCAGTAGCGCAGGCCGGTGTCGGTGGGGCCGTCTTCAAACAGGTGGCCCAGGTGGGCGCCGCAGTGGCCGCACAGGGCTTCGGTGCGCAACATGCCGTGCGCCCGGTCAACGCGCGTTGCGACGGCGCCGTCTGCGATCGCCTGATCGAAGCTGGGCCAGCCGCAACCCGCATCGAATTTGGTGCTGGCGGTAAATAGGGGCTTGTCGCAGCAGATGCAGTGGTAGGTGCCGTCCTTGTAGTTGTCGGCGTATTTGCCGGTGAAAGGGCGCTCGGTGGCGGCATGGCGCGTCACTTCAAAGGCATGGGGCTCCGCGCCTTTGGCCGCCAACAGGGCTTTCCATTCGTCGTCGGTCTTGGTAACCGGAAAGGCAGTGGGATGGGTCATGGGTGTGTTTCCAGGAGTGGTTCAGGAACTGCAACTGATAGAGATACTGCCCGCCCAGTCGGGAGGGAAGGCGGCGAAGGTCTCCAGCGCGGGGTGTTCGTCAAACGGCTTCTCCAGCACCTGCAGCAATTGTGCTACGACCGAAAAATCCTTGTCCCGGGCGGCGCGGATGGCCAATTCACCCAGATGGTTGCGCAGCACATATTTGGGGTTGGTCTTCAACATCAAAATGGCCGCTAGCCCTCGCGGAATATCGCTAAGTCGCTCTGAATACTGTAGCAGCCACTGGTCGATGGCGTCCCGGTCCATGAAAAGGTCCCGCACCGCTGCGTCTGGCGTAGTCGCGCCAGCAGCGGGTTGTTGGACCCAGTGGCTCAGGCGGCGCCAGAAAATGGTGTAGTCCACGCCGTCGGTCGCCATCAGCTGCAGCAGTGCATCGACTAAGGCGCGCTGGCCCGCGCGCACGGCGGCAAACCCCAACTTGGGCGCCATGCAGGCGTCGAAGGCCTGTGGGTAGGCCGACTTAAAGGTTTCCAGGGCGGCAATGGTCAGATCCTGGTCTTCAATCAGCGGCAGCAGGGCCTGGCCCAGGCAATAGAGGTTCCAGTAGGCGACGTTGGGCTGCTTGCAAAAGGCGTAGCGGCCCTGGTTGTCCGAGTGGTTGCAGATGTGGCCGGGGTCAAAGGCATCGAGAAACTGGAACGGTCCGTAGTCAATGGTCAGGCCCAGAATGCTCATGTTGTCGGTGTTCATGACCCCGTGGCAAAAGCCCACGGCCTGCCACTGCGCCACCATGCCGGCGGTTCGTTCGGTGACGGACCGCAGTAAGTTGGCGTAGACATTGCCATTCAATCGCGTGTCGGTGCGGCATTCGGGGTAGAACCGGGCTATCACATGGTCTGCCAGCTGGCGCAACTGCGGCTGCAGGCCGTGGTGGCAAAAGTGTTCGAAATGCCCAAAACGGATGAAACTGGGTGCCAGGCGGGTCACCACGGCCGCGGTTTCAGGCTGCTCCCGGTACACCGGGTGGTCAGACCCGATCACGCACAGGGCGCGGGTGGTTGGCACGCCCAAGGCGTGCATGGCTTCGCTACACAAAAATTCGCGGATGCTGGAGCGCAGCACGGCCCTGCCGTCACCCATGCGCGAATAGGGCGTCAGGCCCGAGCCTTTGAGCTGGATTTCCTGGGCCACGCCACCGTGTCCAGCAGGTGGCACCAGTTCTCCCAGCAGCGCGGCGCGCCCGTCACCCAGTTGCCCGGCCCACACGCCAAACTGGTGGCCGCTGTAGACACTGGACAAGGGCTGTGAACCGGCGGCGATCTGGTTGCCCGCCAGGATCTGTTGCCAGTATTCGGACTGGAGCGCTCCGGGTGGCAGGCCCAGCAGAGCCGTTGCCGAGGCACTGTGCCCCACAAGATAAGGTTGCGCCACGGGCTGCGTGGCCATGGGGGCGAAAAAACCGGGGCCTAGCGTGGCAAAACTGTTGTCCCAGCGCCAACCTGGAAGGAGTGGCGCTGGGTCAACATAAGAAGGAGTTTCAAGCATGGCGCCATTGTCTTGCAGCAACGGCAAACCCACAGGAGCAAGGGTTAAGGAGACTTCTACTCCAGCAGCCGTGTCAGGGCAGCATCGTCCAACACCCGGATGCGGTTCATTGACAAACTGATAACACCCTGCTGCTGCAGCGCGTTGAGCACCCGATTGGCGGTCTGGCGGGACATGCCGGCCAGGCTGGCGAGTTCGTCTTGTGTCAAATCAAGTTGGCGGGTGCGGTTCCAGAACAGGCGGCTCAGGGACAGGGCGATCCGTTGCTCGGGGCTTCGGGTGCGCCCGGCTTCAATCATGGCCATGGCCTGTGACAGTCGCAAATTCATGCAACCGACCAAAAACTGGTTGAAGCCAATGCTCGACGCAAACAGCGTGTGAAACTTGGCGCTGGGCAGGCATAGCAGTTCGGTGTCCCGTAGTGCCACCACCTCGTAGCGGCGGCGTTCGTTTTTCAGGACTGCCCCTTCGCCAAACCAGTCACCCGCGGCTACGCCCAAGAAGTCCGAACGCCGTCCCGCCGTGGCGCGACCCGATATTTTCACCAGTCCGTGCAGCACGCCGTACCAGCCCTGTGTGGGCTCATTGGCCGGCAGAATCACCGCGCCGCGCGCGGCTGACAGCGTGAAAATCTTGCTTTCAATGTCGGATTGCTGGGTCGGTGGCAATACCGCGAACCAAGGTTGTGACAGAAGAAAGCGCACGGCGGGCGTTTGTGTGACTAAGAACATGGCGCATTGGATCATAGGGTTTGAACCTACTCCTTGTCAGGTGGGTGACATGGCTTGCAGGTCGGGCGCGGCAGTTGCAGACTCGCACTTGTATCTCGCCAACAAGCTACTATGATCATTTCTCGTAACCACCGCCACAAGGAGTATCCATGTTAGGGTTAATGCAAAGCCAGCAACTGCTGATTTCGTCGTTGATCGAGTTCGCCGAACGGCACCACGGCGAGGCAGAGGTGGTATCGCGTCGGGTGGAAGGCGACATTCACCGCTACACCTACAAGGATGTCGCAGTGCGGGCGCGCCAAGTGGCCAATGCGCTGGACAAAATGAATTTGGCCTTCAGTGATCGCGTCGCGACATTGGCCTGGAACGGGTACCGCCATCTGGAGTTGTACTTCGGGGTGAGTGGAACCGGGCGTGTTTTGCACACCCTCAATCCCCGCCTGCACCCGGACCAGATTGCGTGGATCGCCAACCATGCGGAAGACCAGGTGCTGTGTTTTGACATGACATTTTTGCCCATCGTCAAGGCCGTTCACAGCCGCTGCACAACGATCAAGCATTACATTGCCCTGTGCGACGCCGATGCATTGCCTGCTGACACCGGTATACCCGGGCTGCAAAGCTACGAAGCATGGATCGGAAAGCAACCGAAAGAGTATGCATGGCCGGAGTTTGATGAAAACTCCGCATCCAGCATGTGCTACACCAGTGGCACCACGGGCAACCCCAAAGCCGCCCTGTACAGCCACCGCTCCACGATGCTGCATGCGCTGGCGGGGGCCTTGCCCGACGCGCTGAGCATGAGTGCCCGTGATTGCGTGTTGCCGGTGGTCCCCATGTTCCACGTCAATGCCTGGGGCCTGCCGTACTCGGCCGCCATGACTGGTGCCAAGCTGGTATTTCCCGGCCCGGCCATGGATGGAAAATCGATTTTCGAGTTGATCGAGACGGAGCGAGTCAGCTTTGCTGCCGGAGTGCCAACTGTGTGGCAAATGATGCTGGCCCACATGCAGGCGGGCAATCTGCGGTTCTCCACGCTGAAACGCACGGTCATCGGCGGCTCGGCCTGCCCGCCGGCCATGATTACGGCCTTCAATGACGTGTATGGCGTGGAAGTGTTGCACGCCTGGGGCATGACCGAAATGTCTCCCCTGGGCACGGTTTGCACGCTGAAGAACAAACATCTGCCCATGGACGCCGCCGACAAAATGAAGGTGCGCCTCAAACAAGGGCGCGGTATTTTCGGTGTCGATATGAAAATTGTCGACGACGAGGGCAAGCAACTGCCGTGGGACGGCAAGGCCTATGGTGACCTGCTGGTCAAGGGGCCGTGGGTGATCAGCGCCTATTTCAAGGGCGAGGGCGGTTCACCCTTGGTTGACGGCTGGTTTCCAACTGGGGACGTCGCTACGATCGATCCGGACGGCTATATGCAAATCACCGACCGCAGCAAGGACGTCATCAAGTCGGGCGGCGAGTGGATCAGCTCCATTGATGTGGAGAACGTAGCCATGGCGCATCCGGCCGTGGCTATGGCGGCCTGTATCGGCATGAAGCACCCCAAGTGGGACGAACGCCCCATTATTGCGGTGGTTGTTAAGCCCGGAAGCGAAGTAACGCGTGACGAACTGATTGCGTTTTATGACGGAAAGACCGCCAAATGGCAAATTCCGGACGACGTGGTTTTTGTCGACGCGATTCCGCTGGGGGGCACCGGAAAGATGCAAAAAACCAAATTGCGTGAACTGTTGAAGGACTACCAATTGCCGACTGCGTGATGGGGCGTGCCCGATCAGTCACCTTGGCGATATGGCATGGGTGGAAACCCTTGCCCTCAATCGCCCATTAGCTTGTACTCTTCAGACGTCTGATGAATTTTTTTAGGAGATAGTGAATGAAATTTGCTTTTAAGTTGGTTGCCGCTGCTTCTGTCGTGTTGTGCGCCCAAACTGCCATGGCCCAAAAGGGTGAGACAGTCAAGATCGCCTGGATTGATCCATTGACCGGTTTGATGGGCCCAGTGGGCTCTAATCAATTGAAGAGTTTCCAGTTTTTCGCTGAAAAATTCAGTCAGTCCAATCCCGCTGGCGTCAAGTTTGAAGTCGTGGGCCTCGACAACAAGCTCAGCCCGACCGAGAGCTTGAATGCCCTCAAGTCGGCGGTGGACCAGGGCGTTCGTTACATTGCCCAAGGCAACGGGTCGTCTGTTGCGGGCGCATTGATCGATGCGGTGAGCAAGCACAACGAGCGTAACCCCGGCAAGGAAATCGTTTTTCTCAACTACGCTGCCGTGGATCCTGACTTCACCAACAGCAAGTGCAACTACTGGCACTTCCGCTTTGATGCAGACACTTCCATGAAGATGGAGGCACTGACCACCTTCATGACCGACAAAAAGGACATCAAGAAGATTTACTTGATGAACCAGAACTACTCGCACGGCCAACAAGTGGCGAAGTTCGCCAAGGAAAATCTGGCACGCAAGCGGCCGGACATCCAGATCGTCGGCGAGGATTTGCATCCGCTGGCCCAGGTGCGTGACTTTGCGCCCTACATCGCCAAGATCAAAGCGTCCGGTGCCGATACGGTCATTACCGGCAACTGGGGTTCGGACCTGGCCCTGCTCATCAAGGCAGCCAATGAGAGTGGCTATGAAGGCAAGTTCTACACCTACTACACCGGTGTGACCGGTACGCCAACTGCGTTGGGTACTAACGCGGCAGGGCGGGTCTACCAGGTGGCCTATAACCACTACAACATGGGTGGGCAAATGGACAAGTGGATGGGCGAGTTCAAGACCAAGTTCAACGACGACTTTTACACCGGCGCAGTGGTCCATCTGTATTCCATTTTGGGCGAAGCCATGGCCAAGGCCAAGTCCACGGATCCCGTCAAGGTGGCCGCAGTCATGGAAGGCTTGAAGTTCAAGAGCTTCAATGGTGAAGTCGAAATGCGCAAAACCGATCACCAGTTGCAGCAACCGCTGTTCATCACGGTTTGGCAAAAGACCGACAAAAAATACCCCTATAGCGCGGAAAACACCGGAATGACGTTGGCACCTGTCAAGACCTATGAGTCGTATGTGGCCAGCACGCCTACCAGCTGCCAGATGAAGCGTCCCGGCTAAGGTAGCCCCCACCGGTCGTACCGGTCTCAGGCCCGATTGATGTATATGCGGTCGGGCCTTTCTTTTGAACGCTGGGGTACTGGCGTTGTTGCGGTCGAAAGGTAGTTGTCGATGGAGTTCTTCATCATTTCCACGCTGAACGGTCTGAGCTACGGGCTGCTGCTGTTCATGCTCAGTGCCGGCCTGACGCTCATTTTCAGCATGATGGGTGTGCTCAACTTTGCCCACGCGAGCTTTTACATGGTAGGCGCGTATGTTGGCTACACGTTGTCGGGTGTGTTCGGTTTTTGGCCCGCTCTGGTATTGGCGCCCGTGATCGTGGGAGCATTGGGTGCCCTTTTCGAGCGTCTGGCTTTGCGCCGGGTGCACAAGTATGGCCACGTGGCCGAACTGTTGATCACGTTTGGGCTGTCGTATATCGTGTATGAGCTGGTGCAACTCGTTTGGGGTCGTACCGCGCTGGAATTCAATCCACCTGAGAGTTTGCGTGGCCCTGCTTTCACGTTGATCAACCATGCGGTCAACGGCCTGACTCTGGTTTGGGGGGGCGCCTCAGCCGAACTGTGCAGCGCGGCCGATGCCACGGTGCGCGTGGTTTGTTCACCGTTCCCGCTAACCCGTGCTTTCATGATGCTGGTCGCCTTGCTCATGCTGGTGAGCCTGTGGCTGCTGCTGACCCACACGCGGGTGGGATTGGTGATCCAGTCCGCGCTGACACATCCTCACATGGCGGAGTCTCTGGGGCACAACGTGCCTCTGGTTTTTATGCTGGTGTTTGGTGCTGGCACCGGGCTCGCTGGTTTGGCGGGGGTCATCGGCGGCAGTACGTTTGTCACAGAGCCATCTATGGCAGGCACCGTTGGATCGGTCATTTTTGTCGTCGTGGTGGTCGGAGGGTTGGGGTCACTGTCGGGCGCCTTTCTGGCGTCGCTTCTGATCGGGGTGATTCAAACCTTTGCTATCGCTTTTGACTACTCGGTCCTCACTGTCATGGAGCAGGTCGGACTGACGATCAGCGATGCGCTGCGCAGCAGTTCGGTTGCACAACTCACACTGTCTCAGGTAGCGCCTATCTTGCCTTACCTGTTCCTGGTGTTGATACTGATTTTTCGCCCCAAGGGCCTATTGGGCAAGCGGGAAGGTTAAGCGGGTATGAAATCTATGAAAACTGGGCGCGTGGTCGTATGGGGCCTTTTTGCGTTCGTCTTGTTGCTGGCCCCTCGGGTATTTGACAGCGGTTTGTCGGTCACCATGTTGTCTCAGATGGGCATTGCCATCATTGCCTGCCTGTCGTTCAACATGCTGTTGGGCCAGGGCGGCATGTTGAGCTTTGGCCATGCGGTCTACACCGGACTGGGGTCTTACATGGCCATCCACGCCCTCAACGCGGTGGGGCGCGGTAGTTTGCCAATACCCGTCAGCGCCGTGCCTCTGGTGGGCGGACTGGCTGGCATGGCGTTTGCGGTGCTGTTTGGGTTTGTCACCACGCGCAAGTCAGGCAATACCTTTGCCATGATTACGCTGGGCATGGCCGAACTGGTGTTTGCCATGTCGTTGATGTTTTCAGACTTCTTTGGTGGAGAAGCCGGGGTCTCAGGCAATCGCGTCACCGGCCAACCGTTCATGGGCATCACCTTTGCCTCCGCTTCGCAGGTTTACTACCTGATTGCGGCATATACATTCGTGTCGGTGGCCCTGATGTTTGCCTTCACCGGCACGCCGCTCGGGCGCATGCTCAACGCGGTGCGTGACAACCCGGAGCGCGTCGAGTTCATTGGGTACAACCCCCAGCGCATTCGCTACACGGCGTTCATCATCGCCGGTTTTTTTGCGGGTATTTCGGGGGGGCTGGCCGCGCTCAACTTCGAGATTGTGACGGCCGAAGTCGTAGGCGCTGGCCGCTCGGGCGCCTATCTGTTGTTCACCTTCCTGGGAGGCGCGACGTTCTTCTTCGGCCCCATTATTGGTGCTGTGCTGATGGTGCTGGCGTTTGTGTTGCTGAGCGAGTTGACCAAGGCCTGGCTGCTGTACCTCGGGTTGACGTTCCTGTTCATGGTCATGTATGCGCCAGGTGGGATTGCGAGCCTGATCATGATGAACCTGCGCGTGGCCAAGTTTGGCAAGCTCAAAGGCCTGTGGTTTACCTACCTTGCGCTGGCTGTTACCGGATTGACAGGACTCTTTGGTGTTGGTGCCATTCTGGAAATGGTCTACCACCGCAAGCTCAACGCGGCCATGGGTTCCGAGTTGCACTATCTCGGTGCCACGCTGGACGCTGCCAGTGTCGGCAGCTGGCTGGGCATGGTCGCCGTCATGGTGGTTGGACTGGGGTTGTTCGAGATGGTGCGCAGAAAGTTCGTCAAGCAGTGGGGCCTGATACAGGAAGATATTGAAAAAGTACTCAAGCGCAAGGAGGCCCTATGAGCACCACTAACCAGGCCACAGCGACCCCTGCGTTGGAGTTGCGAGATTTGCGCAAGAGTTTTGGCAAGTCGGAGATTATTCGGGGTGTCAATCTGACGGTCCGCGCGGGTGAGCGGGTTGCGGTGATTGGCCCCAATGGTGCTGGCAAGTCCACGCTGTTCAATTTGATCAGTGGCCGCTTTGAGGCCAGCAGTGGCGATGTGATCTTGCACGGCGAGCGCATCAATGGACTCAAGCCCTTCGAGATCAACCGCAAGGGCCTGTCACGCAGCTTTCAGATCACCAACATCTTTCCACAACTCAGCGTGTTCGAGAACTTGCGCTGCAGTGTGCTCTGGAGCCTGGGATACAAGTACACATTCTTGAAGTTCCTGGTCAATCTGGATGACGCCAACGCAAAGGCCGCAGAGTTGATGGAAATGATCAAACTGGACAAGAAGCGTGATGTGCTGGCGGTCAACCTGACGTACGCAGAGCAGCGTGCGCTGGAGATCGGAATCACCATTGGTGGCGGGGCGAGCGTGGTGTTGCTGGATGAGCCGACGGCGGGCATGAGCCGCAGCGAGACCACCCGTTTCATTGCCCTGATCAAGTCGGTGACCGAAGGAAAGACTCTTTTGACGGTCGAGCATGACATGGGCGTGGTGTTTGGACTGGCCGACCGGATTGCGGTCGTGGTCTATGGAGAGGTCATTGCATTTGACACCCCTGATGCTGTGCGCGCCAATGCCAAGGTACAGGAAGCGTATTTGGGTTCGTCGGTGGCCGACGCACAGGCGGGAGGACATTGACGTGTTGAAAGTTTCGAACTTGAATGCCTTTTATGGCAAGAGCCACGTATTGCATGGCGTGGATATGCACGTCAACGCGGGCGAAATCGTGGCATTGCTGGGCCGCAACGGATCGGGTCGTTCCACGACCGCCAAGTCCATCATGGGCCTGGTCGATTGCAAGGGATCGGTCCTCTGGCAGGGCAAGGAGTCGCTGGGCAAGAAGACCTACGAGATCGCCCACCTGGGGTTGGGATACGTGCCCGAGAGTCGGGACATTTTCCCCAAGCTCACGGTGCACCAGAATCTGTTGCTGGGGCAAAAGAGCGGCAAGAAGAATCCCCGCTGGTCTTTTGACGACATGTACAAGATGTTTCCTCGCCTGAAGGAGCGCGAGCATACCGAGGCAGGTGTACTGTCTGGCGGCGAGCAGCAGATGCTGACGTTGTGCCGCACACTGATGGGTGACCCGGATCTCATCATCATCGACGAGCCGACTGAAGGCCTGGCACCTAAGATTGTGGAACTGGTGGCCGAGTACCTTAAGGAATTGCGCAAGCGGGGCATTTCGGTCCTGCTGATCGAACAGAAGCTCACCATTGCCATGCATATATCGGACCGCTGCCTAGTCATGGGCCACGGGCATATCGTGTTCGAAGGTACGCCGGATGAACTGCGGGCCAATCAGGCTATCCGCAAGGAATGGCTGGAAGTCTAGCCCCAGCCCGTTTGTCCCAACCGCGACAAGCGGCCTTTTCCAAGCTACAAAACCCCCTACAATTAAAATCGAACGATCGTTCTTTTTTGGTTGTTCCCCTATTACTTCCGAGGAATCCCAGCATGACTGCCCAATACCAAGTCGATGGTGACGTCGCCATCATTACGCTCAACAACCCGCCGGTCAACGGATTGGGTTTGTCCACCCGCCTGGGCATTACCGACGGCATGGCCCAGGCCAACGCGGATGCTGCCGTTAAGTCCATTGTCATCACCGGTGCGGGCAAAGCCTTCTCTGGCGGTGCCGATATCAAGGAGTTTGGCTCCCCCAAAGCGGGCCAGGAGCCCAACCTGCTGAGCGTCATCACCGTGCTGGAGAATTCTGCCAAGCCCGTCATTGCAGCCATCCATACCGTAGCCATGGGCGGCGGGCTGGAATTGGCCCTGGGTTGCCACTATCGCGTCGCAGCGCCCGGCACCAGCGTGGCTTTGCCTGAAGTCAAGCTGGGTCTGATTCCCGGCGCGGGCGGCACGCAGCGTTTGCCCCGCGTGCTCGGCGTGGAAGCTGCCCTGAACATGATTGTCAGCGGTGAGGCCATCAAGAGCGAGATGCTGGCTATGTTGCCTGGTCAGAAGCTGTTCGACAAGTTGTCTGTGTCTGCAGAAACTCTGGCTGCGGAAGCGCTGGCCTTCGCCCGCTCGGTGGCCGATGTGCGTCCGCTGCCCTTGGTGCGTGATCTCAAGTGCAAGCACCCCCTGGGGGACGCGTACTTCCAGTTTGCCCGCAACATGGTCAAGGGCATGTCCAAGAATTTTCCCGCTCCCGCCAAGTGCGTTGACATCGTAGAAATCGCTACCAAGAAGAAGTTTGACGACGGCATGGCCGCAGAGCGCGACATTTTCCTGAACCTCATGCTCACATCCGAGAGCAAGGCTCTGCGCCACCTGTTCCTGGCCGAGCGTGCAGCTTCCAAGATTCCTGATGTGCCTTCAGACACTGCACAGCGCGCCATCGACTCCATCGCCGTCATTGGCGCTGGCACCATGGGTGGCGGCATTGCGATGAACTTCCTGAACGCCGGCATCCCCGTCAAGATGCTGGAAATGAAGCAGGAAGCGCTGGACCGTGGCGTGGCCACGATCCGCAAGAACTACGAAGCCCAAGTCAAGAAGGGCAAGTTGAAGCAGGACAAGTACGACCAGCGCATGGCCCTGTTGACCACCACGCTGAGCTACGATGATTTGAACGGCACGGACATGGTCATCGAAGCCGTGTTCGAAGAAATCGGCGTCAAGGAAGCCGTGTTCAAGGAACTCGACCGCGTCATGAAGCCCGGCGCCATCCTGGCCTCTAACACCTCCACGCTGGACGTGGACAAAATTGCCTCCTTCACCAAGCGTCCACAAGACGTGGTCGGCCTGCATTTTTTCAGCCCCGCCAACGTCATGAAGCTGCTGGAAGTGGTGCGCGGCAAGGAAACCGCCAAGGATGTCATGGCCACGGTGATGACGGTGGCCAAGAAGATCCGCAAGACCGCCGTGGTGTCTGGCGTGTGTGATGGCTTTATCGGCAACCGCATGATCGAGCAGTATGGGCGCCAAGGCGGCTTCCTGCTGGACGAAGGCTGCACACCGGCACAGGTGGACAAGGCCATGGAGAAGTTCGGCATGGCCATGGGCCCGTTTCGCATGGGCGATCTTGCTGGCAACGACATCGGCTGGGCCATCCGCAAGCGCCGCTACCAGGAAAAGCCCAACATGAAGTACAGCAAGACCGCTGATCTGTTGTGCGAAAAAGGCCGCTTTGGCCAAAAGACCGGTGCTGGCTGGTATGACTATGTTGCGGGCAAGCGCGACGCCATTCCGAACGCCGAAGTGGTCGCCATGATCGAAGAACACCGCAAGGCGCTGGGTATTACTCCACGCAAGATTTCCGACGAGGAAATCGTGCAGCGCCTGGTGTTCAGCCTGGTCAACGAAGCCGCGCATATTCTGGAAGAGGGCATTGCCAACAAGGCCAGCGATATCGACATCGTCTACATCTTTGGTTATGGCTTCCCTGCACACCGCGGAGGCCCGATGAACTACGCCGACCAGGTGGGCCTGTTCAACGTGGTGCAAGCCATGAACCGCTTTGCCCTGAATCCGCTGGACGATGCCAATTTCTGGAAGCCAGCGCCTTTGTTGGCCCGACTGGCCGCTGAAGGCAAGACCTTCAACTAGATCTGAGACTTTGTGGGACAGACCGCAACGGCTCTGCCGCCAGCTCTGTCCTCAACACTTTAAGAGGAATCACCATGACATCCGCAGTTATTGTTTCTACCGCACGTACACCCCTGGCCAAGAGCTGGAAGGGTTCCTTCAACATGACCCACGGCGCCACATTGGGCGGCCACGCCGTCGAACACGCCATCAAGCGCGCCGGCATCGAAGCCGGTGAGGTGGACGACGTCATCATGGGTTGCGCCACACCCGAAGGCGCTACTGGCGCCAACATCGCGCGCCAGGCTGCCTTGCGTGCTGGTTGCCCCGTTACCGTGTCCGGCATGACCATTAACCGCTTTTGCTCGTCGGGCCTGCAGACTATTGCAACTGCAGCCCAGCGCATCATCGCCAATGAAGGTGATATCTATGTGGCCGGCGGCGTGGAAGCCATCTCCTGCGTGCAGCAAGAGATGAACCAGCACATGCTGGCAGACCCCTGGTTGGTCAAGAACAAGCCCGAGATCTACTGGAATATGCTGCAAACCGCCGAGAACGTGGCCAAGCGCTACAACATCAGCCGTGACGCTATGGACGAATACGGTGCCGCCAGCCAGCAGCGAGCCACGGCCGCCCTGGCCGCCGGCCTGTTTGCTGCAGAAATCGCCCCCATTACCGTCACCATGGGTGTGGCCGACAAAGTCATGGGCCTGACCACCAAGCAGGTCACCGTCAGCAACGACGAAGGCATTCGCGACGGCACCACCAAGGAAGGCATCAGCGGACTGCGCTCCGCAGTGCCCGGTGGCCTGATCACTGCCGGCAATGCCAGTCAGTTCTCGGACGGCGGCGGCGCTGTGGTGGTGATGCATGAAAAGATTGCCGAGCAAAAGGGCCTCAAACCACTGGGTCGCTTCCTGGGCTTTGCCGTGGCCGGTTGCGAGCCGGATGAGATGGGCATTGGCCCCGTGTTCGCCATTCCAAAAGTGCTGGCACGCCTGGGCCTGAAGGTCAGCGATATCGACCTGTGGGAACTGAACGAAGCCTTTGCCGTGCAAGTCATTTATTGCCGCGACAAGCTGGGCATTCCCGGTGACAAGCTCAACGTCAACGGCGGCGCCATTGCCGTGGGTCACCCTTACGGCGTCAGCGGCCAGCGCCTGACTGGTCACGCCCTGATTGAGGGCAAGCGCCGTGGCGCCAAGCGCGTCTGCGTCACCATGTGCATTGGCGGCGGCATGGGCGCAGCGGGTATTTTTGAAGTGCTGTAAGGCCGCAAGATACACCTGTGTGGGGCCTGAGAGGCTGGCCCTTCAGTCAGTCCACCTGAGGCTTTTATTAGACGGGATGCGGCCCGATGGCATGCCAGAAGGTGCCGCAGGGAGTGCGCTCCCCCTGCGTTGGCAGCCAATCGGTGCTGCGTCGGGAGCGCCCTGAACTCCAAATCGCCAGCAACAGCTACCAGGGGGAGGACACCACCTGGGCCACGGATAGCACCCTGACTCGCAAAGAAGGCAGATGGCTGACCGCACGTGGCACAAGCCCGTAGACGATCCATTTCTATTTTTTCAAACCCGAGGGTTTCTACGGTTGGGTTTGTAGGCCTGTTGGTTTTAGCATCGGATCTTATATATAAGGACTTGATGATGAAACGGGCTACGGTGTTTTGGGTTGCCTTGCTGGCTGCTTCGCTGGCGTGGGGTCAGGTCAAAGTTGTCTACCACCTGAGCGAGGGTTTGGCCCAGGCATCGCGCAGCATGGCCAATATCCGCAACCACCTGTCTGCAGATCCTACGGCCAAGATCGTGGTGGTCACGCATGGCCCGGGTATCGATTTCCTGCTGGATGGCGCCGTCAATCCCAAGGGGCAGCCCTATTCGGGCGATGTGGCTGATTTGGTGGGGCGCGGCGTGGAATTCCGGGTCTGCAATAACACCCTGACGGCGCGCACTATCAGCAAAGACAAGGTCGCCATGGAAGCGCAAATAGTGCCGTCCGGTGTGGCCGAGGTGGCCCGCCTGCAGGCCAAAGAAGGCTTTGTGTACATTCATCCCTGACCGCACACTATTTCGAATACCCACAATAGGAGAACACACCATGCAACGGAATGCTTTGTTGCTGGCCGCCGGGCTAGCTGGTTTACCCCTCATGTCCCAGGCCCAGACGATGGACCCCTTGCAGGTGCGCAGCATGGCCGCCTCGTGCGCCAACTGCCATGGCACACACGGCATTGCGGAGGCGGGCAACGAGTCCCTGGCGGGCGTCAGCAAAGACGAGCTGCTGAAGAAAATGCTGGATTTCAAGACCGGCAAGAAGCCCGCAACCATCATGCACCAGCTCTCCAAGGGTTATTCCGACGAACAGCTGGCTGCCCTGGCGAGTTATTTTTCAGCCTTGAAGAAATAAGGGGAACGTGATCATGATGCAACGTCGGCAATTTGTACAAAGCGTGGGTGCAGCGGGCGCTCTGGGAGCGATGGGCCTGGTCACCGGCTGTGCCAGTACACCGGGCGGAAGTGGTCCGAAGGTGGTGGTGGTGGGGGGCGGGTATGGCGGCGCCACCACGGCCAAGTATGTGCGTATGTGGTCGGACTATGGGATCGACGTCACGCTGGTGGAACCCAGTGCTGCTTTCATCTCGTGCCCTCTCTCAAATCTGGTGCTGGGCGGCAGCAAGACCATGGCCGACATCACCACACCGTACGACAACCTGGTCAAGCGCCACGGTGTGCGCTGGGTACAGGACATGGCGGTTCGCATCGACCCCGATAAGCGGGTCGTGGTGCTGGCAAAGGGTGGCGAACTGCCGTATGACCGGCTCATCCTGTCACCGGGTGTGGACTTTATGTGGGACACGTTGCCCGGCATGGCCACTGCCGGTGCAAAAGACAAGGTGCTGCACGGCTGGAAAGCAGGCGCCCAGACCGTTGCACTGCGCCAGCAGCTTGAAGCCATGCCCGATGGCGGCGTCTATGCGTTGGCAATTCCGCTGGCACCCTACCGCTGCCCGCCCGGGCCGTATGAGCGTGCCTGCCAGGTGGCAAGCTATTTCAGCAAGGCCAAGCCCAAGAGCAAGGTGTTGATATTGGATGCCAATGACGACGTTACCTCCAAAGGGCCACTGTTCAAGAAGGCCTGGAAAGACCGCTATGACGGCATCATCGAATACCGCCCCAAACACAAAGTGGTCGATGTGGACGCCGCCACCAACACGCTCAAGTTCGAGTTCAATGACGATTTGAAGGCCGCGGTGCTGAATGTCATTCCCGACATGCGTGCAGGCGACATCGCTGTCAAGACCGGGCTGGCGACTGCCAACAAGCGCTGGTGCGAGGTGGACTTTTTGACCTTCGAATCCATCGCCGTCAAGAACATCCATGTGCTGGGCGACTCCATCCAGATTGCCCCCAATATGCCCAAGTCCGGCCACATGGCCAACCAGCACGGCAAGACCTGTGCCGCTGCAGTGGTGGCGCTGTTGACCGGCAAGCAGCCCAACGCCATGCCGATCTACAACAACACCTGCTACAGCTTTGTCAGCCCAGAGGATGTGGTGCACGTCTCCAGCGTGCACCGCTACGATGCCGACAAAAAGACCATGCTGCCAGTAGCCGGTGCAGGAGGGGTATCCAGCGCAGCCAACGAGCTGGAAGGCCGCTACGCAATGGCTTGGGCCCGCAACATCTGGGCCGATACGCTGGCCTGATGCAAGCCATGGATATCGGTGTGGGAAAGATCGGGCTGCTGGTCCGCTGGGTGGCTGTGGCGGCTTGCGCAACCCTGGCCAGTGGCGCCTGGGCGCAGGCCGATGAGGCACGTGCCAAGAAAATCGTCAACGGCGTCTGCTTTTTATGCCATGGGGCTGAGGGAGAGTCGTCCAGTGAAGTGTTTCCGCGCCTGGCGGGGCAGCACTGGGAATATGTCGCCAAACAGCTCGACAACTTCAAATCCGGCAAGCGCAAGAGTACCGCCATGGCTGATATGGCTGCCAAGCTGACGCCCGATGAAATGCTGGCCCTGGGGCGTTATTTTGAGAAGCAGACAGTTGTCTCCGAGCCAGCCAAAGACGGCGCCCTGGCGGCCGTAGGCAGCTATATCTACCAGCGCGGTAACCCGTATAGCGGCGTGGCGCCGTGTGCCACTTGCCACGGACCGGGCGCGCTCGGTACGACACAGCTGCCCAGACTGGCGGGGCAGTTTGCGCCCTATATTGAGGGGCAACTGAAACAGTTCAACCAGCGCGAGCGCACCAATGACAATGCCGTCATGCATTCAATCGCCAGCAAGATGACGGCGTTGGAGATGGCTGCTGTGGCGGAATACCTCGCTTCCAAGTAGACACCTAGCGTGGGTCGGGGCTCAGGTGGCCTTGGCGGCGGCGGTTTGGCCAACGCTGGCGGGCTCTGCCGGCTGTTGCCCATCCAGTAGACGGTCCATCAAGCCCGCACCAGCCCACATTCCCAGAAGCGTCATCCAGGCGGTCAGTGCAAAGATTGACCCTCCGGTCATACCGGCGCCCACCGCACAGCCACCTGCCAGCATGGAGCCGAATCCCATCAAAATGGCACCGGCGATGTAGCGGGTCATGCTGTAGCCATCCTTGAATCCCTCAAGCTTGAGGTCGCGCCCCAGCAATGCGCCCAGGAACGAACCCGCAAATACACCGGGCAAGAGACCAAAGTCGAAACCAATGCGGGGTGCCGGTGACGACAACACCCGCATCAACCATTCTGCCGACGGACCGCTGAAGGTCAATCCCTGTATTGGAATGGGCTCAAAGGATTGATTGGACACGGCGTAGTTGAACCACCATGCCGCCGCCACGGTCAGGCCCACGCCCATGCCGCCCAACCACATCCACGCACTGCGCCGGGGGCTTCTCCACGAAAAATACAACGCCGCTCCCAACCAGACCAGGCCCGCCGCCAGACCACCCCAATTTCCAACCCCGGTTAGGGCAAGGACATCACGCGATGCGCCCGCCTCTACTGTCCACCATCCACTGATGGTGGCGCGCAACGGTGCCAGTGCGCCCGACAGCGAGGCCTGAGCAGTTACCGCAAAGATCAGACCTGAGAGCAGGGCGCGCAGGTTGCCGTTGGCTGAGAGCACCAGCAGGCGGCTGGCGCAGCCCCGCGTCATGATCATGCCGATGCCGAAGAGCAGGCCGCCTATGGCCGCGCCGGAAAGGCTGCCGCGCATGGCAATCTGGCGCGCCGTGCTGATGTCTAGTTGGTGTGTCAGCAGCAATGCTTGCACCGCGACGACCGCGGTGGCAAAGGCAAACAGCCAGACCGACAGCTTTTCGCCGAAGTTGCGGTGCCAAAACTCGATGACGGCCGCGCGCAGGCAAAAGCGTGAGCGCTGTGCGAAAAATCCAAACAGAGTACCAATGGCCGCGCCGCCCAGCGCCAGCACCGTGCCGTCGCCGTAGCGTTCCAGAATGCTTGCCAGATCCACTGCGTTCCCCAATAATTCCGCAAACGCTTATATTACTGCCAAGTAAGAACTTTAAGGAAGACCATGCCATTGTTTGCACAGAAACTGTTTCACCTGAACCACTGGTGTCGCGCCCTGGTTGCCGGGCTCGGCCTTGTCTGTGCGGTCGGTCTGGCGCATGCACAAGGTTCTGCGCAAGGGCCAGCCATGGTGGTGCAACAGGTATCCGCGACTGCCTGGTATGTGGAGGGGCAGAGCGCCCTGGGAACGCCTGCCAACCAGAACTTCATCTCCAACGCTGCGTTTGTCGTCACGCCTGCGGGCGTCGTGGTGGTGGACGCGCTGGGCTCACCGGCTCTGGCAGAGCGGCTGCTGGCAGAGATCCGCAAGATCACTCCCCAGCCCGTTACCCATGTGATCGTGACCCACTACCATGCGGACCACATCTATGGTTTGCAGACGTTCAAGGCACAGGGCGCTCGCATCATGGCCCACCGGGCCGCGCGGGACTACTTGAACTCGGACGCCGCCCTGATCCGGTTGCAGGCCTCGCGTGAGACGCTGGCACCCTGGATCAATGCGCAGACGCGCCTCGTGCCTGCCGATGACTGGATAGAGGGTACAAACGACCTGGTGGTGGGTGGCGTGCGATTTGTGCTGACTCCGGTAGGGCCATCGCACACACCGGAGGATGTGGTTGTCTATCTGCCCCAGGAGAAGGTGCTGTTTGCCGGGGATTTGGTGTTTCGCAACCGTGTGCCCTATGTAGGGCAGGCCGATAGTGGGCGCTGGATCAAAGCATTGGACACCTTGCTGGCGTTTGATACCGCAGTCATTGTGCCGGGCCACGGCCCCTTGTCGTCCGAGGCTCGCAAGGACATGGAGTTGACGCGTGACTATCTGGGATACCTGCGCAAGACCATGGGACAGGCGGCCCGGAACATGGAGCCTTTTGACGATGCCTACCAGGCCACCGACTGGAAGCGGTTTGAAGCGCTGCCGTTGTTTCGGGTGGCCAACCGCATGAACGCGTACAACACCTATCTTTTGATGGAAAGAGAAGCTCCATGACGAACAGCAATGCAGGGCCCACGCGGCGCATGCTGCTGGGCATCGCTGCCGCAGCGGCGGCTACGGGCACGGCCGGGCCATCATGGGCTGCAGGTGCTACTCTGCCGGCTCCGGTGGCACTGTCGGATGCATTGGCCAGCGCATTGGACAAAGGGAACCCGCTGGTTGTGATGGTGAGCCTGGACGGGTGCCCATTCTGTCGCGTGGCTCGGGACAGTTACCTGGCACCCTTGCACCGCGAAGGGGCTGTTTCTGTGTACCAGATTGACATGCGAAGCGCCCAAGCCGTGCGAGATTTCTCAGGGGCCACGCGTACCCATGAAGACCTGGTGCGCACATGGCGCGTCACCATTGCACCGACGGTGCTGTTTTTTGGACCGCAAGGCAAAGAAGTGGTCGCGCGGCTGGAGGGCGGCTATATCCCGGACTTCTATGGGGCCTATCTGGACCAGCGGCTGGAACAGGCGCGAGCCTTGATCAAGTCCACACGTCAGGCGAATTTTTCCATCAGTCGGGCGGAGCGTTCGACCTCCTGAATGGCCTGTTCATCACTCTCCGATTCGTTCACCGCCTCAATCAATGAACACGTCATCATGCGATAGAACGCCTTGTCCATGGCCTTGCGCGTCGCCGACATCTGCGTGGCCACTTCTTCACAGGACCGCCCCTTTTCGATCATGTCGACCAAACCCCGAACCTGGCCTTCAATGCGCCGCAGGCGATTGGTCATGTCCTTCTGGTGTTCCTGACGGTAGTTCTGGGTCAAGCCCGTTGACTTTGTCGTATCTATTGGGGTTGCGGTGGCAGTATTTTTTGGCATAGTCACTAATTTACATGATTGGGCTTGCGGGCGCTTCCAGTGCAGCAAGTGACCAATCCAATACACTCAACTCCTAGACTTTATTGATCATCTCATGGCCACCCGTACTTCCAAAAAAATCCGCTCTGAACTCGACAAGCCAGACCATGTGTTTGACAAAGCAGCCGAGTTGTTTCGGGTGATGTCGGCGCCCATGCGATTGAAGATCATCAGCTGCCTGTGTGATGGTGAGCAGAACGTCAGCTTCTTGCGGGAGAAGATTGCCACCACCCAACCCAATATGTCGCAGCATCTGAACACACTGTTCAAAGCCGGTGTTGTTGCCAAGCGGCGCGAGGGCGTGCAGATTCACTACCGCATTGCAAACGAGCAAATTGTCAACCTCTGCAAAGCGGTGTGCATGCAGGTAGAAGACGAATGAGTCTTTTGATGCGTGTCTCCCGCAGCTGTGTGTTGGTTGCGATGGGGCTCGTTTCTCTTCAGCAGGCAGCACACGGGCAGGGTGCGCCAGCCATGCAAGCCCAACAGGTTGCTGCCTCGGCATGGTACGTAGAGGGTGTCTCCTCCCTGGGGTCACCGTTCAACCAGAATTTCATTTCCAACGCGGCGTTTGTGGTCACGCCTGCTGGTGTGGTGGTGATCGATGCTTTGGGGTCGCCCGCGCTGGCGACCCGCCTGCTGG
Source organism: uncultured beta proteobacterium (assembly GCA_903853895.1). Taxonomy (GTDB): domain Bacteria; phylum Pseudomonadota; class Gammaproteobacteria; order Burkholderiales; family Burkholderiaceae_C; genus Allorhodoferax. The sequence goes on from CAINUX010000120.1 coordinate 38,876, forward strand.
CAGAAATCCGAAAAGTGACAGACCAGCCAGTCACGCATGTTCTGGTGACCCATTACCACGCGGATCACATCTATGGTTTGCAGACGTTCAAGGACCAGGGTGCCAAAATCATCGCGCACCAGGCGGCACGCGGCTACCTCCACTCGGAAACAGCCCGGCTGCGGCTGGAGGTCTCCCGCAACGAGCTGGCCCCGTGGATCAATGCACAGACCCACCTGGTTGATGCAGACGTTTGGATTGACGGCGACACCACGTTGACCATTGGTGGCATGGACTTTCAGATTAAACCGGTTGGTCCCTCGCACACGCCAGAGGACATTGCGGTGTATCTCCCTGCGCAAAAGCTTCTGTTTGCAGGCGACCTGGTGTTTCGCAGTCGCATTCCCTATGTGGGACAGGCCGATAGCCGGCACTGGATCGTTGCGCTGGACAGTTTGCTGGGCTTTGACACCGCGGTGATCGTTCCGGGCCACGGCCCCCTGTCCAAAGAGGCCCGAAAAGACATGCAGCTCACTCGGGACTACCTCGTCTACCTGCGTCTTACGATGGGCCAAGCGGCAAAAAACATGGAACCTTTTGAAGACGCCTACTTGGCGACCGACTGGTCCGAATTCGAGCACCTTCCGCTCTTTCGCGTGGCCAACCGCATGAATGCCTACAACACCTACTTGCTGCTCGAGCACGAGGCCAATTAACTACGGGTTCCACCCTCCAGCTGAAATGATGCCGCCACTGTGGCCAGCTGGCTGGCCTGTTCCTGCAACGCAGCGGACGCGGCTGACGTTTCTTCGACCAATGCAGCGTTTTGTTGGGTCACGCTATCCAGCTGGCTGACCGCCTGGTTGATTTCGGCAATACCGGCAGACTGCTCTCTGCTGGCGGATGCAATCTCTCCCACGATATCGGCCACACGCTGGATGCCCGACACGATCTCCTGCATGGTGTTGCCAGCTTGGGCCACTTGCTCGGTGCCACGGCCCACCTTGTCGACCGAGTCGTCAATCAGGCCCTTGATTTCTTTGGCGGCTGTGGCCGAGCGTTGGGCCAGGCTGCGCACTTCTGCCGCAACCACAGCAAAGCCACGGCCCTGTTCACCCGCACGGGCCGCTTCCACGGCGGCATTCAGGGCCAGGATGTTGGTCTGGAACGCGATGCCATCAATCACCGCGATGATGTCCACAATCTTGCGTGACGAGGTGTTGATGGCGTCCATGGTATCCACCACCTGTGAGACCACCACGCCACCCCGGGTTGCCAGCGCCGATGCCGCATGGGCGAGTTGGTTGGCCTGTGCAGCGCTGTCTGCATTGTGTTGAACGGTACTCGACAACTCCTCGCTGGCGGAGGCTGTTTTCTCCAGCGACCCGGCTTGTTGCTCGGTGCGATTGGACAAATCCAGTGTGCCAGAGGCCACTTCACCCGCCGCGCTGGCAATGGCGTCCGAGCCACTGCGCACTTGGCTGATCACGTGGTGCAGGTTGTCGCGCATGGTGCTCATCTGGGTCAGTAGGTGGCCGATTTCGTCACGGCCATCATGCGGTACCGCATGCGACAGGTCACCACCTGCAATCGCCGTTGCCGTCTGGTCAGCCAGTGCAAAGCCGGTGCGCATGCGGCGCATCAGCAGAAAGGTCATCAAGGTAGCAGGAATGCCACCCACGATGACTGCCGCCAGGAATACGCCCAAGGCAATGTTGTAGCGGCTTTCGGCCTGTTGCGAAGCCAGCTCGGCCGCCTTGACCTTGAAATCGCGTAACGCGACCAGAGACTGGATAGCTGCTTCGCCTTCGGTACGCCCGGCCTGTAAAAAGGCGGCCATGGTCGCCGGGTTGAAATCTCCACTGCCCACTGCCTTGACGGCAAGGTCGAGCTTGTCACGCCACGCGGCACGGGTTTGCTTGGCTGCGGTCAGCAAAGCCTGTTCTTCGGGCAGGTCAGTTGTCGCTGTTAGCGCGTCAAACAAACGGTTGGCTTCCACCCGGTTCTTTGCAATGCTGTCGGTGTGCGCGCCGGTAGGGTGGTCATGAATGGACGCCAGCGGGCCACCGGGAGCGTGCTGGAAAGCCAGCAGGATTTGGAGCCGGTTCTGCACAATCTTGTCGATGGAATCCGACATCTGCAGTGCCGGAACCATGGCCTTTTCGTGCACCGTTTTGAGACTGTCACGCGCCGACGACAAGCCCCAGTAGCTGACGATGGCAACCGCCATGAAAGACAGCCAGTAGGCAACAAGGACGGTGGCGAAACGCTGGGTGATCCGAATATTGTCAAACATAAGCATTCACTGAATTTGAAATTGATTCATCATACTGAGTGATCGCCCGCCTGAGGGAGACTTTTTGTCCCAACTTCCCCGTAGGAGCCAGGCGCTACTAACGAGTCAGCGCCATGAACAGCTTGGGCAATTGTTCTGGCAGGCGGGCAATGTTGTCGATCACCGTGTATTGCTTGCCAAAGATGTCGCTCACATAGGCGTCGGCCGCAGCATCCAGGTTGATGCAGTAGGTGAAGATGCCCTGGTTGTCCAGCTCACGCACGGCCACCTTGGCATCCTCAATCAGCAGGCGCTCGTCTTGCACGTCAATGTCGGAAGGCTTGCCGTCGGTCAGCACCAGCAGCAGTTTTTTGTCGGCCGCCTGTGTGCTCAAGGTGCGTGCAGCGTGGCGCAGGGCCGCGCCCATGCGGGTGCTGTAGCGGGCCTGCATGGCCGCCAGGCGTGCCTTGACAGCATCGCCCCAGCGTTCGCCAAATCCCTTGATGTGAAAGTAGCGCACGTCGTGGCGGGTGTTGGAGTGAAAGCCGGCAATGGCCAGCGGGTCACCGAGCTGCTCTATCGCCCAGGCCAGCAGCGACACCGCTTCCTGGCTGAGTTGCAGCACAGTCTGCTCCGAGCCCCGCGCTTTGTCATTGAGCGACTCCGACAGGTCCAGCAACAGCGTCACCGCAATGCTGCGGCCATCGGTGGTGTGGCTCATGTTGATGCGTGGGTCGGGCTGGCTGCCGCATTTCAGGTCGATGAGTGAGCGGATCGCCACATCCAGGTCCAGCTCACTGCCGTCTTCCTGAAAGCGCACACGTGCCTTGTCTTGGGGTTTGAGTGAGTCCAGCAGGCGCTTGAGTCGCTTGGAAAGGGCGCTGTGTTTGGCCAGCAGGTTGTCAATATCAGACGGGTTGCCACTGGGGTGCAGGCGCTCATACAGGCTGACCCAGTCGGGGCGCACAGTCTGGCTGGTGTAGTCCCACTCGGGGTAATGGCGCGGCGGCAGGCTCTGGATTTCTTGTGTGGGCGGGCTCTGGTCGGGCTTGTCAAAGGTTTCCTCGTCGTCCGAGAGTTCGTGAAAACGCCACAGGTGGCGGTTGTCGTCCCGGTAATCGACTTCGGTGTCCTGGAACCAGGTGGCGGGCAACTGGTCACTTTGCAGTCGGGTCTTGCCCAGATAGCTCAGCGCCAGGCCAGCGATCTCGGTGGTGTTGGATTCGCCTTGCGCCAGCAGCGCGTGAAAGCGCTCCACCCAGTCGGCCAGTTGCGGGCTCTCAAAACGTTTGGGCGGGTCGAGCAGGGCGCGCGACAGCATTGCGAGGCGGTGCCGCAGGCACGAATGGGTGGTGGGGTTGCACGCGCCCTCTACCGGCTTAGGGTGCAGGGCAGAGAAAATTCGCCGCATGCCGGGGTAGGTGCGCAACGTCAGCGCGTCCAGACGGGCATCTTCAAAACACTCGATGGCCAGGCGCTGCGCCGGGCTGAAGTTGTCGGCAAAGATCGGTGTGCTCCAGCGCCGGTGCGCCGCCATGTGTGCCAGCGCTGCGCGGTAACGGTCCAGGCCGCTGATGCCGGCCCGCTCGTCATACACATCAGGCAGGCGCATGCCGAACGCATCAAAGTAAGGCACGGGCTGGCGCTGCACGTCGAAGGTTGTGGAGTAGGGCACCAGCACATCACTGTCTTGCCACAGGGCTTTCAGGTACATGTCCAGCGCGCGGGTGTGGTCCATCAGCAGCGTGCCGTGGCGCTCGCGCTGCAACACGGCACGGCTGTCGGCTGAGGCCAGGTTGAAAAAGTCGCGTTGCTGCTCGGGGTGGTGGCTGTAGTTGCGGATGCCATAGTTGACCCAGTTGCTCAGGCCTTGCAGGCTGAGCGCGCCCAGCAGCAGCGGCGCTTTCTCAAAAAACACCGCAAGGCTGGGGCTGGGGTAGGTTTTGTGGATTCCGTGGATGGAGCCACTGGTGCGCTCCAACAGCAGCAGGCACAGGTCCATGTAGTGCTGCAACTGGGTTTGGGTGGACAAACGCCGCGCCACGGCGGGCAACGTCTGTAAAAACGGGGCGATGGCTTTGCCGTTGGGCGACTTGTTGATGAGCCGCACCGAGGTCATCACGGCATGGAGCGCATCTTCGCCTACGGTTTTGGCAATCGAAGGCCATTCCTGTAAAAAGGTCAGCACCGGCTCCGGGCCGCGGCCCATCTTGCCCAGAAAACGCGCTTGGGCCAAGAAGTCGTCCAGACCCTCGTCACTGAGTGCGGCGTTTGCCTCTGCCATGCAGGCCGCAAACACATCGTCAATCTGGGCAAAGCCACAGTCCAGTTGCTTGCGCCAGGCGGCCAAGCGTCCGGGTTCGATGTTTGTGGGGCTGGTGATGTCAGCCACGGCAGTCATAGGCTTAGCCAAAGATGGCGTCAACTGCGTGATCGAGCGTAGCGCGGATGTCGGCGTCGTCGGTGATGGGGCATACCAGCGCCATGCGGCAGGCATCCAGCGGGTCGACGTCGGCCTTGATCAGCGTGGCCGCGTACACCAGCAAGCGGGTGGAAATGCCTTCGTCCAGACCGTGGCCCTTGAGCGCCCGCGCGGTTGCGCCAATTTTGACGAGCCGCACCGCATCGGCCATGTTGACCCCGGTCTCCGTCGCGATGATGCTGGCTTCCAGGTCTGCCGCAGGGTAGTCAAAGTCAAACCCCACAAAGCGTTGCTTGGTCGATTGCTTCAGGTCTTTCATCAGGCTCTGATAGCCCGGGTTGTAGGAGATGACCAACTGGAAGTCCGGGTGCGCCTGGATCAGCTCGCCCTTTTTGTCCAATGGCAGCTGGCGGCGGTGGTCAGTGAGCGGGTGGATCACCACTGTGGTGTCTTGCCGTGCTTCGACGATTTCGTCCAGGTAGCAAATCGCACCAATACGTGCGGCGGTGGCCAGGGGTCCGTCCAGCCAGCGGGTGCCGTTGGCTTCCAGCAGGTAACGGCCCACCAGATCCGAGGCAGTCATGTCCTCATTGCAGGCGACCGTAATGAGAGGCTTGCCCAGCTTCCACGCCATGTACTCGATGAACCGCGACTTGCCGCAGCCGGTGGGGCCCTTCACCATCACTGGCAGGCGGGCTTTGTAGGCCGCCTCGTACAGCGCCACCTCATTGGCCTGCTGCTGGTAAAACGGCTCGTGGGTTACACGGTAGGGGGTTGTGTCAGCCATTGTGTTGACCTGCAGAGTGGCTTACTGGTGTACACCCAGCTTCTCGCGCCAGCCCGGGAACAGCTTGTCTGCATCCCCTGGGAACGACTCAAAGGCCCGGGCAAATTCCTTGTGTTCCTTGGCGAATTCGATCGGGTCAGCTCCTGATTTCCAGCACTCATATGACTGGCGCAGCGACACCGCACCGGCCGCGGGCGAGTCGATGTGGCCGTAGGACCCGCCGCCTGAAGTGTTGATCACGTTGCCATGCCCCAGATTCTGGAAGAATCCTGGCAAACGCAATGCATTCATGCCGCCCGAGATGATTGGGGTGGTTGGCTTCATGCCATACCACTTCTGAAAGTAAACCGGACCCTGGCACTCGTCACGCTCGATCATGTAAGCGATCATGCGGTCGTCGTTTTCACCTTCCATTTTGCCGTAGCCCATGGTGCCGACGTGGATGCCGGAGGCTCCTTGCAGGCGGGAGATCTTGGCCAGCACAAAAGCGGTGTAACCACGCTTTGCAGAAGGCGAGGTGATCATGCCGTGTCCGGCACGGTGGTAGTGCAGGTACTGGTTGGGGTACTGGCGACGTGCCGTGGTGACCATGCCGGGGCCGCCGACAAAACCGTCCACCAAGAAAGCCACCTTGTCTGCATCCGGGCCAAAGGTTTCCAGAATGAAGTCAGCGCGGGCGCACATTTCGTAGTGGTCATCAGCGGTGATGTTGGCCGAGAACAGCTTGGCCTGGCCGGTTTCGTCCTGGGCGCGCTTCATCGCGTCATAGACCAGCGGGTACACCTTCTTGGCGGGGCAGAACACCTGGTTGCCTTGCGGCTCGTCGTTCTTGATGAAGTCGCCACCCAGCCAGAATTGGTAAGCGGCAGCTGCAAACGGCTCGGGGCGCAGGCCGAGTTTGGGTTTGATGATGGTGCCGGCAATGTAGCCGCCGTCTTTGATGGGGCGTCCCAGAATGCGCCACATGTCGGAGATGTCTTTGCTTGGGCCGTCAAACAACTGGATAGCGCGCTCTGGCATGTAAAAGTCGTGAATCTTGGCGTGCTTGATATCGCCCATGCCCTGGTTGTTGCCGATGACCAAGGTCAGGAACGACACGATCATCATGCGGCCGTCAGTGATGTTGCGGTCAAACAGGTCAATCGGGTACGCAATGCGCATGTCTTCGGTGGCCTCGTCAATGTAGTACACCAGCGCGTCCACACCTCGGGTGAAATCGTCTGTGGTGCTGACTTCAACATTGGTGCCGGTAGAGGACTCGGCCGCAAAGTGGGCAGCAGCCTCCAGATAGCCGTAGCCGGATTTCGGTGCCATTTTGTAGGCCACCAGAATGTGGCGTCCGCCCTTGATCAGGTCTTCTTCCTTGAGGCTCAGGTCGGCGTAACGGTTGCTTTGGTCCATGGGGAATCTCCAGTTGAATAGTTCAGTGGGTAGCGATGAATCGGACTGTAGACAAGGTTATTCATAAAGAAAATTCAAATAAAGTTATTGTTGAATCAGGTTTTAATGATGAGTTGATGTCAGCCACCGAGTAGATTCAACAAGGCGGCGCTTGTCAGAGGGAAAAGCGAACGGGAGGCAAGGAATATCCTTTCAAGTCAGGCATATATACCCCATAGGGTATATTTCGGGATGTCTGTTTTTCTCGTCGTGTTCTTGTGTGTGGCGCTGGCCGTCTTGCTACGCGCCACTGCGCATTCGCTCATATTGCGTGGGCTACGAGCACCGCGCCTAACGCACCAGCGCACACCGGAGGATCTGGCATTGCAGGCGCAGTCGGTACGCCTGACCGTGGCTGGGGGAAAAAACCTTTTCGCCTGGTTTGTTCCCGTTGCTGGCGCATCAAAGTCTCCTGCGGTATTGCTGATGCACGGTTGGGGCGCCAACGCGAGCCTCATGCTGCCTGCCGTTGCGCCCCTGCACGCCGCTGGATACGCCGTGTTGCTGCTGGATGCGCGCTGCCATGGCAACAGTGATGATGAACCATTTACTTCCCTTCCACGGTTCGCGCAGGACATCGAGGCTGGATTGAACTGGCTGCAACTTCAACCCGCAGTGGATGCAACACGCCTGGCCGTTATTGGCCACTCTGTAGGGGCGGCAGCCGCGCTATTGAGTGCGACACGCCGCATGGACATGCGTGCCGTGGTGAGTCTGGGTGCTTTTGCGCACCCCTACGAGGTGATGCGTCGCTACTTGACGGAGTTTCATATTCCCTATCCGGTCATAGGCTGGTACGTTTTGCGGCATGTACAGCGGGTGATTGGTGCCCGCTTCGATGACATCGCGCCGATCAACACCATTCCTCAAGCGCGGTGCCCGGTGCTGCTGGTGCATGGCGTCGATGACGACGTTGTTCCCTTCAGTGATGCGCAGCGCCTGCAACACGCAGGACGAGCAGGCACCGTGGAGTGCGTAGCGATCCGGGGAGGACATGACCCCAGCGATTCCACCGCAGACTACCTGGCGCAATTAATCGATTTCTTGCAACGGTCATTTCAGACCGATGCGAACAGCAAAGCCGTTTTCAACACCCCAATTCTTCTTTGACCACTAGAGAGCAAGCTATGAAAGCCTTCCAGGACTATTACCCCGACAACGTTGCACAGTGCTATGGCTGTGGCTCCAACAATCACCATGGGCATCAAATCAAGACGCACTGGGATGGAGAGGAAACGGTGACATTCTTTACCCCTGAGCCCTACCAGACATCGGTGCCCGGATTCGCGTATGGCGGATTGGTCGCATCGCTCATCGATTGCCACAGCACGGGCACTGCAGCTGCGGCAATGTATCGGGCAGAGGGTCGTGAAATGGATAGCCTGCCGCCCTTCCGGTTTGTTACCGGATCACTGCATGTGGACTATTTGAAGCCCACGCCGATTGAGGGTCCATTGGAGATCCGGGGCCGAATCAAGGAAATCAAAGGGCGCAAAGTCATCGTGGAGAGCACGGTGTCCGCAAATGGCGTTGTCACTGCACGTGGGGAAGTGGTCGCAGTGCAAATGCCCGAGAGTTTTGGAAAGACGATATGAATTCCCTAGAATTTTTTAAACAGTATTGGCCGTTCATGGCCCTGGGGCTTTGGTTTGCGTACAAATGGTGGAACTCCAAGCGAGTCATTGCCATGCTGCCCGAGCTTAAGAAAAATGGTGCCGTGTTCGTCGACGTTCGATCGTCAGAGGAATTTGCATCCGGAAGTGCGCCAGGAACCATCAATATCCCCTTGGGGGAACTGGGCAGCAGGCTGAGTGAAATACCCAAAACGTCCCCGGTCGTTCTTTGCTGTGCCAGCGGAACGCGCAGTGGAATGGCCAAGCTTTTGTTAAGGAAGAACGGCTATTCGCAGGTGCACAACATTGGCACGTGGACCAAGTTCCTGGATTGACCACGCCCGACTGCCTCCGCGCTAGCTCCACGAATCCATCAGCGCGCCGCCCTGCTCAATCAAAAACTCCTTGAAAGCGCGCGCGGCGGGTGAGAGCTTCTTGTGGCGCATATGGGTTACATACCAGTGTCCCATGGACGGCAGTCCTTCAATGTCTACCAGCGCAATGTGGCCGCTGGCCAGCTCATGGCGGACGGTGCGCAGGCTCAGAAAGCTCAGGCCCATGCCGGCCATCACGGCCTGCTTGATGGTTTCGTTGCTGGGCATTTCCATCACCACGTTCAAGGGTGTTTTGTGTTCGGCAAACAGCCGCTCCATGGCTGCGCGCGTACCAGAGCCTTCCTCACGCACCACAAAGCGGTGCTCTCCCAGGGCTGAAAACGGAAGCTGTTTACGGCGCACCAGAGTGTGGTCCGGTGCGGCCACGATGGCCAGTGGATTGGTGGCGAACGGCGTGGCTTCGCAGTCCAGATTGGCGGGCGCGCGGCCCATGACCACCAGATCGGCCTCGTTACGCGCGAGCAGCCCCAGAATGTTTTCGCGGTTGTCGATCTTGAGCTGGATATCAATGCCCTGAAACAACTTGCCAAAGCGCACCAGCAGCATGGGGATGAAGTATTTGGCGGTGCTGACCACGGCCAGGTCAATTCGGCCCTTTTTCAAGCCCACATGCTCGGCCATCAGGGCTTCGAGGTCTTTGAGCTGACCCATGGCGGCAATGGCATAGGTCTGAAAGGCCTCGCCGGCGTGGGTCAGCCCAATGTTGCGGCCCACCGGCTCGACCAACGGCACACCAAAAGCGTCCTCCAACTGGCGGATTTGCATGGACACCGCGGGTTGGGTCACAAACAGCCGTTCGGCCGCTTTGGAAACCGAACGCTGGCGCGCCACTTCCAGGAAGGTCTGGATTTGTTTCAAGGTGTAGGGGCGCATCGGAGACCTCCATTTCATCAGATTAGTCTGATGAGTTTTCAATAAAACGTGATTGGAGTTTATGGGTTAAGGCGATTAAAGTAAATCATTCCTCACTGATATGAAGCCACTTTTTTAGACCAACCCCATGTCCGCCACCACACTTCAAGCCCTGATCTTTGATGTCGATGGCACCCTGGCCGACACGGAAAGCGCGCACCTGGCTGCCTTCAACCACGCGTTCGCAGAAATGGGCATGGGATGGGTGTGGGATGAGGCGCTGTACACCGAACTGCTCGATATTTCAGGTGGCAAAGAGCGCATCCTGCACTATTGGAAGACAACCCGCCCTGACATGCGTGAGGTCGGTGCCATGGCGCTAAACGACACGGTGAACCGGCTGCACGAGCTCAAAACCGCCGCCTATGAAGCAGCGGTGAATGATGGTGCCGTGAGCCTGCGCCCGGGTGTGCTTAGGCTGATGGACGAAGCGCTGACCCAGGGCTTGCAGCTGGCCATTGCCACTACCACCTCGCCGGTCAACATTGCCGCGCTGATGCGACGGGCCATTGGAGCGGATTGGCGCCTGAACTTCACGGCCATAGGTGACGCGTCCACCGCGCCCATCAAAAAGCCGCACCCGCAGGTGTATCTGCAGATGCTGGCCGCACTTGAGCTCAAACCTAACGAGGGCATTGCGCTGGAAGACTCCAGCAACGGCCTGCGGGCCGCTACAGCAGCCGGGCTGGCTACCGTCATCACCCCGACCACCTACACCGCACACCACGACTTTGCTGCCGCGATGCGGGTCGTGCCCGATTTGAGCCAGGTCAACCTGGCCCAGCTGCGCCAATGGCATGCTGAAAAACAAACCCATTGAAAGTCCACTCATGACCCCAACCACCACAATCGGCGCCGCGCAAGCTCCGGTCCTCCGCCTGGCCCCCAGCATTCTGTCGGCCGACTTTGCCCGCCTGGGTGAAGAGGTCAGGGCCATTCAAACGGCCGGTGCGGATCTGGTGCACTTTGACGTGATGGACAACCACTACGTACCCAACCTGACCATTGGCCCGCTGGTGTGCGAGGCCATCCGCCCGCACGTGACCATTCCCATCGATGTGCACCTGATGGTGGAGCCGGTGGATGCGCTGATCCCCCTGTTTGCCAAGGCCGGTGCCAATATCATCACCTTTCATCCCGAGGCATCGCGCCATGTGGACCGCACGCTGCAACTGATCAAGGAACACGGTTGCAAGGCCGGTCTGGTGCTGAACCCTGCCACGTCAGTGGACTGGCTGGACCACGTCATGGACAAGCTGGACATGATCCTGCTCATGAGTGTGAACCCGGGCTTTGGTGGGCAAAAATTCATTCCTTCCACGCTGGGCAAGTTACGCGCCGTGCGCCAACGCATAGACGCGCACCGTGCCGCTGGCGGCCAGCCCATCTGGTTGCAGGTGGACGGCGGCGTCAAGGTCGACAACATCCGTGAGATCGTGCAGGCCGGGGCGGACACCTGCGTGGCGGGCAGCGCCGTGTTTGGCGCACCCGATGCCGACGGCGGCTACCGAACCGTGATGCAAGCACTGCGCAGTGCCGCAGCGCGTTGATCCCTCTGCACGCACATCCGATTTCTTCATCTTCCTGAAAGCCCACCATGACAACCCGCCGCCGTTTTACGCTGACCCAATACCTGATCGAACAGCGTCGCCGCTTTCCGTCAGCCAGCGGTGACTTCAATGCCTTGCTGCTCGATGTGGCGCTGGCGTGTAAGGCCATTGCACGCTCGGTGGCGTTTGGCGAGCTGGGAAGCGTACTGGGCCACCCTACGCCCGAGGTCGCCACCAGTATCAACGTGCAGGGCGAGGTGCAAAAGAAGATGGACGTCATCAGCAACGAGTATTTCACGCAGATGACAGAGTGGGGCGGCCACCTTGCCGGCATGGCCTCGGAGGAGATGGACGAGCCCTACCAGATTCCGGATACTCTGCAGCGTGGCAAGTACATGCTGGTGTTTGACCCACTGGACGGCTCCAGCAACATCGATGTTAATGTGACCGTTGGTAGCATTTTTAGTGTGCTGCGTGCACCGCAAGAGGTCATTGATAGCGGGCGTGATGTGGTCGCAGCTGATTTCTTCCAGAGCGGTACACAGCAGCTCGCGGCAGGCTATGCACTCTATGGCCCCACCACCATGCTGGTGCTCACGGTGGGCAACGGCGTGGCGGGCTTTACGCTGGACCCCAACCTGGGGCAGTTCATGCTGACGCACCCGGATATTCAGGTTCCGACGGATACCAATGAGTTCGCCATCAATGCCTCCAACGCCCGCTTTTGGGAAGCCCCGGTCAAACGCTATGTGGACGAATGCCTGGCCGGCAAGCCAGGCCCCCGTGCCAAGGACTTCAACATGCGCTGGATCGCCAGTATGGTGGCAGAGGCCCATCGCATCCTGATGCGTGGTGGTGTGTTTTTGTACCCGCGCGACACCAAGGACACTACCAAGCCCGGGCGCTTGCGCCTGCTGTACGAAGCCAACCCGATTGGCATGCTCATGGAGCAAGCCGGCGGCCGCGCCTCCACGGGTGAGGTACCTATGCTGGGCGTGCAACCCACCAGCCTGCACCAGCGCATTGGTCTGGTGTTTGGCTCCAAGAACGAGGTGGAGCGCATTGAGCGCTACCACGCCGAGCCGATCAAACACGAACTGGACAATCCCTTGTTCACCGAGCGCAGCCTGTTTCGCGATTCACACTATTGATTTGATAGCTGCGCATCCAATCAGTACGAGGGCTAGAGGCCAATTAGGCCAATACCGCCAACAGATTTAAAACTTCAGGAGACACGCATGTCTGCACGCCATCCCATCATTGCCATTACCGGGTCCTCCGGCGCGGGCACTACGTCGGTCACCCGCACGTTCGAAAACATCTTCCGCCGCGAAGGCGTGAACGCAGCCGTCATCGAGGGCGACAGCTTTCACCGCCATGACCGCGCCGAGATGAAGCTGCGCCTGGCCGAGGCCGAGAAAGTCGGCAACAAGAACTTCAGCCACTTCGGGCCGGAAAACAATATGTTCCCCGAACTCGAAGCCCTGTTTCGCGACTACGCCGCCACCGGCACTGGCCGGCGCCGCAAGTATTTGCACGACACCGAAGAGGCCGCGCCTTACAAGCAAAGCCCGGGTACCTTCACCCCATGGGAAGACGTGCCCGCCAACACCGACTTGCTGTTTTACGAAGGCTTGCACGGTGCGGTGGTCACGCCCGAGGTGAACATCGCCCAGCACCCGGATCTGCTGGTAGGCGTGGTGCCGGTTATCAACCTGGAATGGATTCAAAAACTCTACCGCGACAAGAAGCAGCGTGGCTACAGCACCGAGGCGGTTACCGACACGATCCTGCGCCGCATGCCCGACTATGTGCATTACATCTGCCCGCAGTTCAACCACACGCACGTCAACTTCCAGCGCGTGCCCATGGTGGACACGTCCAACCCCTTCATTGCCAGGGACATTCCCAGCGCCGACGAGAGCATGGTGGTGATTCGATTTGCCAACCCTAAGGGCATTGATTTTCAATACCTGCGCAGCATGATTGGTGACAGCTTCATGAGCCGCGCCAACACCATCGTGGTGCCAGGGGGCAAGATGGAACTGGCCATGCAACTCATCTTTACGCCGTTCGTGTGGCGGATGATGGATAGACAGAAAAAAGCTTCGAACTAAGCGGAGACAAACGATGACGCAACCTACTCCCGACATGGCCAACCAGATGGCCAAGGCTATCCGATTCCTTGCCATCGATGCCGTCGAAAAAGCCAAGTCCGGCCACCCCGGTGCACCCATGGGCATGGCCGATATTGCCGAGGTGCTTTGGAACCGGCACCTGAGCCACAACCCGGCCACTCCGTTGTGGCCCAACCGCGACCGCTTCGTGCTGTCCAACGGTCACGGTTCCATGCTGATTTACGCGCTTTTGCACCTGACCGGTTACGACCTGTCCATGGACGAGTTGAAGAAATTCCGCCAGTTGCACAGCAAGACCGCCGGCCACCCCGAGGTGGGCGTCACGCCGGGCGTGGAGACGACCACCGGCCCGCTGGGCCAGGGCCTGAGCAACGCGGTGGGCATGGCGCTGGCCGAGAAGCTGCTGGCCAGCGAATTCAACCGCCCTGTGCACACCATCGTCGACCACTTCACCTATGTGTTCATGGGCGACGGCTGCCTGATGGAAGGCATCAGCCATGAAGTCTGCTCGCTGGCCGGCACGCTGCGCCTGTCCAAACTGGTGGCCTTCTATGACGACAACGGCATCTCGATCGACGGCCATGTGGAAGGCTGGTTCACCGACGACACGCCCAAGCGCTTTGAGGCCTATGGCTGGAACGTCATCCCCGCCGTCAACGGCCACGACCCCGAGGCTCTGGACGCCGCCGTGCGCGCTGCCAAGGCCCAGGGCTTGCTGCCGGATGGCAAGCCCACGCTGATCTGTTGCAAGACCGTGATTGGCATGGGCTCGCCCAACAAGGCCGGCACCCACGATGTGCACGGCGCAGCCTTGGGCGCCGCCGAGGTGGCCGCCACCCGCGAGGCGCTGGGCTGGGACCATGCGCCGTTCGAGATTCCGGCCGACATTGCGGCGGCCTGGAACGCCGTGGAGCGCGGCCAGGCGACCGAGCGCGCCTGGCGTGCCGGTTTTGAGGCCTACCGCACCCACTATCCCACGCAGGCAGCCGAGTTCGAGCGCCGCATGGCGGGCGAACTGCTGCCGGCGTTTGCGCACCAGTTGCCCGAGGTGCTGGCGGGCATAGCCGGCAACGCCCAGCCGCACGCCACCCGCAAGGCCAGCCAGAATGCGCTGGACGTGCTGGCGCCCCTGGTGCCCGAGTTCTTTGGTGGCAGTGCCGACCTGACCGGCTCCAACCTGACCAACTTCAAGGGCTGCGTCAAGGCGGGTCGCGGCAGCGATGGGCAATTTGTGCCCGGCAACCACATGAGCTACGGCGTGCGCGAATTCGGCATGGCCGCCATCATGAACGGCATTGCGCTGCACGGTGGCTACATCCCTTACGGTGGCACCTTCCTCACGTTCAGTGATTACAGCCGCAACGCCATTCGCATGGCCGCGCTGATGAAGCTGCGCGTCATCCACGTGTTCACCCATGACAGCATAGGCCTGGGCGAAGACGGTCCCACCCACCAGAGCGTGGAGCACATCCCGTCGTTGCGCATCATCCCGAATCTGGACGTGTGGCGCCCGGCTGATGGCCTGGAGACGGCCGTAGCCTGGGCCCATGCCATCGAGCGCGAGGACGGGCCCAGCGCGCTATGCCTGTCGCGCCAGAACCTGCCGCGCCTGACCGGCGACGCCAGCACCGCGCTGACGATGGAGCAAAACATCCGCCGGGGCGGTTACGTGCTGTCGGACATGGAGGGTGCACAGGTCGCAATCGTGTCCACTGGTTCCGAGCTGGAGCTGGCCATGCAGGCGCAAGCGACGCTGGCGGTCGAAGGCATTGCCACCCGCGTCGTCTCCATGCCTTGTACCAATCTGTTTGACCGCCAGACCGACGCCTACCAGGAGGCCGTGCTGCCCTTGGCACTGCCCACGATCGCCATCGAGGCGGCCCATCCGGACTTCTGGCGCAAATACGTGGGCCGCACCGGCGTGGTGGTGGGTATCGCCAGCTTTGGCGAGTCGGCACCTGCCAAGGACCTGTATGCGCACTTTGGCATCACGTCCCAGCGGGTGGTGGATGCTGCGCGCACGCTGGCCCACCGTGCTGCCCACCGCAATGCAGTGGCCTTGCCCGACCAGATTGTGGTTGCCGCCAATTGAACACGCAGGGTTTCAGCACGATGAATGCATTCGATCTGGTCATGTTTGACCTGGACGGCACGCTGGTGGAGACGGCGCCGGAAATCTTTGACGCGGTCAACGACACGTTGCGCTACTTTGCCTTGCCCGAAGTGACTCAGCAACAGGTCAACGACTGGATTGGCCACGGCACGCGGGAGCTGCTGATCCAGGCGCTGGCGTTCAGCGGCAAAGTGCCAGTCAGCACCGTGCGCGCCAGTGACAGCCTGGAGCTCAGCGTGTCCCGCTTTGACAAGCATTACCAGCAGCGCTGCGGCACTCGAAGCCAGCTCTACCCCCACGTGCGGGAGACGCTGGCGGCTCTGCGTAAACAGGGTGTGAAGCTGGCCGTGGTCACCAACAAGGAGGGCCGCTACACCACCACAGTGTTGGACGCCCACAGTCTGACGCCGTTGCTGGACGCCGTCGTGAGTGGCGACAGTTTCCCGGCCAAAAAGCCGGACCCGACAGGTGTGCAAAGCTGCCTGTGCCAGTTTGGCGTGTCACCTGAGCGCGCGCTGTTTGTGGGGGATTCCAGCATCGACGTGGCCACTGCGCGCAACGCCGGCGTGCGTGTCTGGATGCTGCCCTATGGCTACAACATGGGCCAACCGATTGAAGCCTGTGCGCCGGATCGGGTCATTGCGGATTGCTCTGAGCTACTGAATTGATAGCTATACAACCAATATTTACGAGGGCTAGAGCCCGTTTTTTACCAAGGAGTTCTGCCGTGAAAGTCTTGCGCTTCGCCGATGTCATTGCCAGCGGTTTTGCTGAAAACAAACGCGTCTTCATCCGCGCTGACCTCAACGTTCCACAAGACGCTGCGGGAAACATCACCGAAGACACCCGCATCCGCGCCAGCGTGCCGTGCATCCAAATGGCGCTAAACGCCGGTGCCGCGGTCCTGGTCACCAGCCACCTGGGCCGCCCCACAGAAGGCGCTTTCAAGTCCTCCGACAGCCTGGCCCCGGTAGCCAAGCGCCTGGGCGAATTGCTGGGCCGTGACGTGCCGCTGGTGGCACATTGGGTGGATGGGGTAACGGTCGCCCCCGGCCAGATCGTCATGCTGGAAAACTGCCGTGTCCACGTCGGCGAAAAGAAGAACGACCCGGCCCTGGCGCGCAAGCTCGCCGCCTTGTGCGACATCTTTGTGCACGATGCCTTTGGTACCGCCCACCGCGCCGAAGGTACCACCTACGGCATCGCCCAGTACGCGCCGATTGCCTGTGCCGGCCCGCTGCTGGCAGCCGAGATAGACGCCATCAGCAAAGCCTTGGCCAGCCCAAAGCGCCCGCTCGTCGCCATCGTTGCCGGTTCCAAAGTCTCCAGCAAGCTGACCATCCTGCAAGCCCTGTCCAAGAACGTGGACCAGCTGATTGTGGGTGGCGGCATTGCCAACACCTTCATGCTGGCCGCCGGGCTGAACATCGGCAAGAGCCTGGCCGAGCCCGGCCTGGTGGAGGACGCCAAAGCCGTGATCGCCGCCATGAAGGCTCGTGGAGCCGAAGTGCCCATTCCCACCGACGTAGTCACCGCTAAGACTTTCGCCGCCGATGCTGTGGCCACCATCAAGGCCGCGACCGATGTGGCTGACGACGACCTGATTCTGGACATTGGCCCCGAGACGGCGAAGCGCCTGGCCGCGCAGCTCAAGGCTGCGGGCACCATCGTGTGGAACGGCCCGGTGGGCGTGTTCGAGTTTGCCGCGTTCGAGAACGGCACCAAGGTGATCGCCAACGCCATTGCCGAATCGAGTGCCTTCAGCATTGCGGGCGGCGGGGACACGCTGGCCGCCATAGCCAAGTACGGCATTGAAAAACAGGTGGGCTACATCTCCACCGGCGGTGGGGCGTTCCTGGAGGTTCTGGAGGGCAAAACCCTGCCGGCCTTCGAGATCCTGCAAAAACGCGCTGCCGAGTGATTTGCTACTAAAACGATAGCTATTCGCGCATATTTTGCGAGGGCTAGAGGCCCATTTGATCAGTTGAGGACAGAGCTGAAGGTCTGTCTCGCAAAGTTTCACTATAAGGAGTTCCCATGGCTTTTGTTTCCCTTCGCCAAGTGCTGGACCACGCCGCCGACAACGGCTACGGCGTACCGGCTTTCAACGTCAACAACCTGGAGCAGATCATCGCCATCATGGAGGCCGCGCAGGAGACCAACAGCCCGGTCATCCTGCAAGCCTCCGCCGGTGCCCGCAAATATGCCGGCGAAGCCTACCTGCGACACATGATGTTGGCGGCGGTGGAGTCGCACCCCGACATTCCGGTGGTCGTGCACCAGGACCACGGCACCTCGGCGGCGGTGTGCCAGCAGTCCATCCGCTCCGGCTTTACCAGCGTGATGATGGATGGCTCGCTGATGAGTGATGGCAAAACCCCGTCAACCTATGAGTACAACGTCGACATCACCCGCCTGGTGTGCCAGATGTCGCACCCCATTGGCGTGTCGGTCGAAGGCGAACTCGGCTGCCTGGGCAGCCTGGAAACCGGTGACGCGGGCGAGGAGGACGGCATTGGCGCCGAAGGCAAACTGAGCCACGACCAGATGCTGACCGACCCGGTGCAGGCCAAGGACTTTGTCGAGAAGACCGGCGTTGATGCACTGGCCATTGCCATTGGCACCAGCCACGGCGCCTACAAATTCACCCGCAAGCCCACTGGTGACATCCTGGCCATCGACCGCATTGCGGCCATCCACGCCCAAATTCCCAACACCCATCTGGTGATGCATGGATCGAGCAGCGTGCCGCAGGAGTGGCTTGCCATCATTCGCCAGTTTGGTGGCGACATTAAGGAAACCTATGGCGTGCCGGTGGAAGAAATCCAGCGCGGCATCCAGAGCGGCGTGCGCAAGATCAACATCGACACCGACATCCGCCTGGCCATGACCGGCGCCATGCGCCAGGTCTTCGCCCAGCAACCCAGCGAATTCGACCCGCGCAAGGCGCTGGTGGCGGCCAAGAATGCGGCGCGCGGCATTGTGAAGGCACGCTTTGAGGCTTTTGGGTGTGCCGGGCAGGGCAGCAAGATCAAGCCAGTGTCTCTGGAGGCGATGGCCAAACGCTACGCCTGACCCACAGGCGCAAAACGCTGGACAATATCGGTATGAAACACCTTCTACCGAAAGAATCCTGGGACCTGCTGCAACAACAGCCAGAGGCGCTATTTGTCGACGTGCGTATGGAAATTGAAGCGCGCTATGTGGGCTACCCACCGGGGGCGGTCAACATTCCGTGGTTCGAGTTTCCGGTCATGAAGCCCGACGCTGCCCAGTTCGTTGCGGCCGTGTCGGCCAAAACCACCAGCCTGAATCAAACCATTGTGCTGATTTGTCGCAGCGGCGAGCGCACCATCGACGCCGGTATCGCACTGGAAAAGGCGGGTTTTACCAACGTGGTAAATGTGCTGGAAGGTTTTGAGGGCGACCGCGATGACAACGGCCAACGCTCCACCGAGAGCGGCTGGCGGTTTGATGGTCTGCCGTGGACGCAGTCTTAGAAAGACCGGTGGCGCTTTAGCGGATCAGGCGCACGATGCCCAGCGCCTTGAGCACATACTTTTCGTAAATGGGCTCGGAGGTGCCATTCTTCATCTTGCGCATGAAGTATTTCTCGAAGGCAATCTTGGCCAGGTGCACCCACTTGCCTTTCTTGAACCAGTTGACGTTGCGCGGCGGGATTTGCGGCAGGGCCACAAAGGCCGCACCGGTGTCGCCAAAGTCGGCCAGGCAAATGGCGTTCCAGGTGGCCTTGGTGCTGGCTGTGCTGCCATTGAGCTCGTCGGCAATGTTGTGCACGATGGCCGAAATCATGGTTTCGATCATGTAGCCGGTCTTGGGTGCGCCAGTCGGAACCGGAGTCGCTTCCACCGGCGGAATGGCCACGCAGACGCCAGCCGAGAAGATGTTCTTGTAGGCCTTGCTGCGCTGGTACTCGTCGATCAACACGAAGCCGCGTGGGTTGCACAGGTTGGGCACGGCGGCCACGGCGTCTACCCCTTTGAAGGCGGGTAGCATCATGGACATCTTGAACGGCACCTCATGCTCCTTGAACACGGCTCCATGGTCATCGAGCTGGGTCACAAACATCTTTCCCGCTTCGACCTTGGTGGTCTTGGCGTTGGTGATCCACTTCATGTCGTGGCTGCGCAGCTCGGACTCCAGCATGCCCTTGCTGTCGCCCACACCGCCCAGGCCCAGGTGCCCGATGTAGGGCTCGCTGGTCACAAAGGTGATGGGCACTTTGTGGCGGATCTTGCGCCGACGCAGGTCGGTGTCCAGGATGAAGGCGAACTCGTAGGCCGGGCCGAAGCAGCTGGCAAATGGCATGGCGCCGATGACAACAGGACCTGGGTTCTTCAGGAATTCTTCGTAGTCCTTGAAGAACCCTTCAGCGTGGTCCACGGTGCACACGGAGTGGGTGTGCCCGCCATGGGGCCCCGAGCCGGGGACTTCATCAAAAAACAGCTTGGGGCCGGTGGTGATGACCAGGTAGTCGTAGTCCACGGTCGCGCCATCCTTGAGTGTCAGCCGGTTGGCGGCGGCATCAATCGTCGTCACGGCCTTGCCGATGAAGGCAATCCCCTTTTTCTCCAACAGCGGGGCTATTGGCAAGGTAATGGACTTTCGATCGCGCCACCCCACCGCCACCCAGGGGTTGGAGGGCGTGAACTGGAAGTAGTCCACGGCACTGACGACCGTAATGCGGTGCTCGGCGGGGAGCGTTGCCCGCATTTCATACGCAGCGGGCATACCGCCTATACCAGCGCCCATGATGACGATGTGTGCCATGTGCTATTTCCTGTTCTGGGTGGGGTCGAAAGGGCCTAAAAACGATGCGTGTACATCAGTTGCAGGTTGGTCTGGCCATGGGCAATGGTGACGCCGGTGCCACTGGTGACGCTGGTACTCGGCGCAACGGTCAAAGCGGCATTCAACGTATCGGTGGGTGAAGCCTGGTATGCGAATCCCAGGGTCGCATGGTTCTTCACGGTTGCCGGGAACAAGGGGTTCACGGTGGCATCGGGAATAGGGTTGTCTGCCAGGTTCAAGCCGGCGCGCACAGTGAGTTGTTCATTGGCTTTCCATGCCAGGCCCAGACTCAACACGGTTTGGTCCTTCCAGTTCTGTGGCAGCTCAAAACTGACCGAGCCGCCCATGCCGGCGCTGTCAAAACGCATCTTGAAGCCTTTCATGACCTCGGCCCAGGCTATGGATTTGATGTCCGCGGCCAGCATCAGGTTGGGTTGCACCTGCCAGCTACCACCCACAGCCAGTACGGCCGGCATCTGGAAGTTGATGACCGTGATGCGACCGGCGTCCACAAAGGTCGCGGTGCTGGCGCCACCGGGGTTTGCCGTCATGCTGGCGGAACTGGCGTTGGTCTTCATGTCGTCCAGCGCGGACTTGAGGCGATAAGACGCGCCCAGGGTGACGTCTTGGTTGACCTTGACGGTTCCTCCGAACTTGGCACCCCAGCCGGTGGCCTTGGCGGCGCCAGTGAACTTGTTGTCATCGGTGAAATTGAGGCGTGCCCAGGTGGCCGAGTTCAGCGCACCGGCGCCAATGGCACCGCCCAACTGTCCTGTGCCGCCCGTCACCATGCTGCCCAACTGCATGGGGGTGGCAGCCATCTGCATGTCGAGCCCGGACCACATGTAGTCGACGGTCGCGCCCACCGTCACATTGGGGTTGACCTGGTAGGCCAATGGAATGATGACGTTGCCCACGCTCAGCTCGGAGCGAACGGGCTCGCCTGAGCCCATGGCCATGAAGGTGTTGGCCGCGTATTCCGTGCCCATGCCGCCCTGAGCGAACATGCCGACGCCATACGTCAAGGCACCGGAACGGCGGGTATAGCCGACTGCAGGCATGGTGTAAGCCGTGCCGCCGGACTGTGCTTCGGGCATACCCGGCACGCTGCTCGTCACTTTGGGGCCGAGGAAACCCAGGGCGATGTCCAGGCGCGCCTCTGCAGAACCAAGAGCCAGGGTGGCCGGGTTTTGGGCCATGGCCGCCGTGCCATGGTCGAAGGCCTGGGAGGCGCCCCCCATGCCGGTAGAGATGGGGCCATAGCCTTCCATCAACATGCCGTTGGTGGCATGGGCGGAGCCAGCGGCTAGCAGAGCGCACAGCGGTGTCAGAGCAAAAAAGTTCTTCGAAATGTTCATGGTTGTCTCCGGTTTTTTAGTGGTGAACGAGGGCTGGGGATTCAAGGGGGATAGAAGAGCGGATAGAAGAGGGGACAGGGGTTACCAGAAAGCCAACAGGCGGCCTTTGACGACTTTGGATTCGATGCGTTTGAGCGGGCTGTCGCCGTGTCGGATGCAGTCGCCGCTCTTGGCATCAAACGCCCACTGGTGTTTGGGGCAGGTCAACGTAGTGCCCTGGAGTGCCAGTTCGGGTATGTTGGTGCTCTGGTGCGGGCAGCGGCTGTCAAAGACGGAGATCTTCCTTTTCTCACGGTAGATGAACAAGCCCATGCCATCGCACTCGGTGCGCTGCACATCGCCATCCCGCACGGCGGTGCTGGCCATCACGTCATGCCAACGGGCGGGCTCGGCAGCAGTTACGGGGGCCTGGCCAGGCATGGCTGTGTCTTGAAACTCGGGCAGTTTCATGTCCAGAATGACGTCGACTGCCCAGATGATTTTTGCCAGGCCGAGCGCCGGAAAGGCCATCAGCAGCGCGTCCAGGACCTCGACCGATGTGCAACCCTCGCGCAGGGCGCGGCGCAGGTACTGGCGCAGACCCCGGTCGGTCTGGGCGTGCACCTTGGTAATGACCGAGATCAGGTTCCTCGTCTTGGGGTCCAGGTGCTTGCCGGCATCCTTCAGGAAGGCAAAGTAGTGGCCCAACGCGTCGGGGCGGGCTTTGAGCAGGTAATTCAGTGCGTCGCTCATGAGGTGTGAATGGTGGGTGGTTAGAAATGCAGGACCAGCACGGGGTACTCGGACAGACCCATGACTTTTTGCGCCACGCCGCCCACCAGTGCGCGGCCGATGCGGCTGTCGCCGCGGCTACCTATGACGATCAAGTCAGAGTCGCTGGTTTCTCGCGCTGCCAATATTTCGGTGAAGGGTTTGCCGACGCGCACCTCGCCTTGCGCCGCCACACCTTCGTGGTGCGCTTGTTCCACCAGTTGCGTGACACAAGCCTGTGCCTGGGCACGCAGTCCAACGGCCGCGACAACACTGACGATGTGCAGAGGCAGTCCACACTGGGCCGCGACTCCTGCCGCAACGGCAACGCTGGGGCGTCCGTCTTCGGTGTGATCGACTGCCACGAGCACTCGTCTGCTCCACATGCTGGACTCGGGCGGCACGATCAATACATGGCAGGGTGCGTGTGCCACCACTTTGCTGACCATTTCACCGACCAGCA
>CAINUX010000121.1 GCA_903853895.1 uncultured beta proteobacterium
ATGATCACAAACATGACCAGGACGGGCGACACGTCCAGGCCAATGACCCAGTTGGCCAGCGCTACGTTGACCTGGGTAAGCACCAGAAACACATTCAACACATCTGCGCCCAACAGGATCAAAAAGATCATGCCGGTCGCGGCTGCCGTGCCGTACATGCACTGCAAAAAGCCTTTTCCCCTCAGACCGCCTGAACGCCATGCTACAAAAGCAGTAGCAACGGTGCCGATCGAGGCGGCTTCTGTGGGGGTAAAAAAACCGCCATAAATGCCGCCAATCACCACCATAAAAATCAGCATCACCGGCCAGGTTTCCACCAGCGCCTGCAGGCGCTGTGGCCAGGAATAGCGATCGCCGGCAGGCGCATCTTCCGGGCTGACCCGGGCCACGATGGCAATCACCACCATATAGCCAATTGCCGCCAGAATCCCGGGAATAAAGGCTGCCAAAAACAGCTTGGCAATGTTTTGCTCGGTCAGGATGGCGTAGATGACCAGAGGGACCGACGGTGGAATCAAAATACCCAGCGTGCCGCCAGCCGACAGCACAGCTGTTGCGAAGCGCCCGGAGTAACCATGCGCTTTCAGCTCAGGCAAGGCCACCTGGCCCATGGTGGCAGCCGTGGCCAATGACGAACCGCAGATAGCCCCAAACCCTGCGCAGGCGGTAACGCCCGCCATCGCCATACCGCCGCGCCAGTGGCCAATAAACGCATTGCCCGCCTGGAACAGCGCTTTTGACAATCCCCCGTGGGTTGCGAATTGCCCCATCAACAAAAACAGCGGGACTACCGACAAGTCATATACCGAGAAACGCGCATAGGCAACGGATTTGAAATAACTCATCAGCGGATCAAAGCCCGCAACAAACACATAGCCAATCGAGCCGGTCATCAACATGGCAATGCCGATATGAACCCGCACCGCCAGCAGCAGCAACAGCACCCCGAACATCAAGGTGCCCCATTGGATTGGCGTCATTTCAGCAGCTTTCTCAGATTGGTATTGGCGGTGAACAGGGCGGTAGCCGTCAGCAGTACGAAGGAAATAGTCATTGGCACGTAGCTCCACCAGGTGGGCAGGTTGAGCATCATGGATGCATCCATGGTGGATTTCAGATCCACCAGACCCACCACCAGCCGCCAAGTGATGACGGCTGAAAACACGGCCATCAGCAACGCAGCGATCATGTCCATCAGTGCATTGGCTTTGACTGGTGCTTTTGCGGTGAAGAAATCCACAATCACGTGGCCGCCAATCCATTGCGCATAGGGCAGCGTCATGGCAACTGCCATGCCGCTGAGCATTTGCACCAGCTCATAGTCGCCCAGCAATGGGGAAGAAAAGAAGCTGCGTCCCACAATGCTCCAAAGCGACATGATCGCCATGCAAACCAGGGTCAGCCCACCCAAAATGGCAAGCAGCTTGCAGCTCTTGTCGAGCGCCAGTGCGATGCCTTGGTACTTGGTGGTGTCTTCGGTGACAAGAATATCGGCCACTGTGCGAACTCCGTTGGTTGTTTTTCTAGTCCGCCCGAGTGACAGCCCGTGGCAGATAAAAAGGGCGGAGATGTCTCCGCCCCTTCAGTTCTCGCACTACACCAGTTACTTGGTGTAGCCCTTGATCATCTTCACAGCGTCGTCGTACATGGCCTGGCCTTGATAGCCACGCTTGTTCATGTCGGCAATCCACTCGTCATCCAGCGTAGAGGTCGCATTCTTCCAGCGCTCCAGTTCGGCGTGTGGCAGGGTCGTCATGGTGTAGCCCGCAGTTTCGGTAAAAATCTTGCGGCTTGGAACGTCATTGCCCTCTTGTGTGGAGCCGAGGAACGCAGAGAACTCACGGCCTGAATTCTTGTCGATCACCGCCTTGAGGTCTGCAGGCAGGGACTCGTACTTGGCTTTGTTCATCGGGACCACAAACACGGTGGTGTACAGCGCAGGAGACGTCTTTTCGGTCTCGGTGGAGAACTTGGTGAGTTCGTGCACTTTCAGGCCGGGAGCCACTTCAAAGGGGATCACGGCAGCGTCAATTACACCCTTGGACAGGGCTTCAGGTAC
>CAINUX010000122.1 GCA_903853895.1 uncultured beta proteobacterium
CACCGACGCTTATGGCGGCAGTATTGAGAACCGCATGCGCTTGCCCGTGGAAATTGTGCGCCAGGTGCGTGCGGCCGTCGGTCCGAACTTCATCCTGATGTACCGCCACTCGGTGCTGGATTTGGTGGAGGGCGGCAATAGTTGGCCCGAGGTCGTGCTGGTGGCCCAGGCACTGGAGGCCGCCGGTGTGACGCTGTTCAACACGGGTATTGGCTGGCATGAGGCCCGCACACCGACCATCGTCACGTCGGTGCCACGGGCCGCCTTTGCCAGCGTGGCGGCTCGCCTCAAACAATCGGTCACGGTGCCGGTGATTGCCAGCAACCGAATCAATATGCCGGACGAGGCCGAGGCGCTGATTGCCAGCGGCAGCGTGGACATGGTGTCCATGGCACGGCCCTTTCTGGCGGATGCGGATTGGGTCAACAAGGTGGCTGCCGGCCGGGTCGATGAGATCAATACCTGCATAGGCTGCAACCAGGCCTGCCTGGACCACACCTTCGCCAACCAGCGCGCCAGTTGCCTGGTCAACCCACGCGCCGGCCACGAGACCGAATTGGTCTACCGCAAGGCTCAGCGCAAGAAGAAGGTTGCGGTGGTGGGGGCGGGCCCCGCCGGTCTGTCTGCTGCGACCGTGGCTGCTGAGTGCGGGCATGACGTGACCTTGTTTGACAGCAGTGACCGCGTGGGTGGCCAATTCAACGTCGCCATGCAGGTGCCCGGCAAGGAAGAGTTTGCACAGACACTGCGCTACTTTGCGCGGCGCCTGGAGATCACCGGTGTCAGGCTGCAACTGGGTCAGCGCGTGACCCGTGCGCAGTTGCTGGCGCAGGGTTTTGACGATGTGGTGCTGGCCACCGGCATTGTGCCGCGCACGCCGCGCATACCCGGTGTCGACCGCCCCAACGTGGTTTCGTATCTGGACGTGCTGCAGCGCAAGGTAGTGCCGGGGCCTCGGGTTGCCATCATTGGCGCGGGCGGCATCGGTTTTGATGTGGGGGAATTCCTGTTGCATGACCCGGCCGTGCCCTTGCCTCTGTCGATCGAACACTGGTGCCAGGAGTGGGGTGTGGACCTGCAGGCGCAGGCCAATGGCGGGCTGGTTCCTGCGGAGCCTGCCAAGCCCTATCGCCAGCTTTTTTTGTTGCAGCGCAAAACTACCCGCGTGGGGGCGGGGTTGGGCAAGACCTCGGGTTGGGTTCATCGCGCTGTCCTGCAACGCAACGGTGTCCAAATGCTCAGCGGCGTGGAGTACTTGAGCATCGACGACGCGGGCTTGCACGTGACCGTCAATGGCGAGCCGCGCCTGCTGGCAGTCGATCACGTGGTGCTGTGCGCCGGGCAGGAATCGTTGACCGAGTTGCTGCCACCCGCGGATGCACCACCGGCTGCAGGTACTCCGCGGTTTCACACCATTGGTGGTGCCGCACTGGCGAGCGAACTGGACGCCAAGCGGGCCATCCGCGAAGGCGCCGTGCTGGCCGCCAGTCTGTAGGCAACAATAGTCGCCGCCGGGCCGCCCCAAGGCGACGACGGCCCCCTTGGGGGGCAGCGCAGTACGCGAAGCGACAAGCGTGGGGGCAACAACGGTCGGTCAGACGCTGGTCACGCGGGGCAGCCGAATGTTGGCCGACAGGCCGCCCGACGGGGCGTTGTTGAGCACAAAGACACCGCCCATGCGCTGCACGGTCTTGTCCACAATGGCCAGCCCCAGGCCGGCGCCGTTGGCCGCTGTGCGCGCCGCTTCGCCCCGAAAGAACGGTGTCGTCAGGTTGGTCAGTTGCTCCTGCGCAACGCCAATGCCGTGGTCCCGGATCTTGATGAGCACCCATTTGTTACGGGATATTGCAGCGATCTGAATGCGGGCGATGCCGGTGTCGGCAGATTTGCCGTAGCGCCGTGCGTTTTCGAGCAGGTTTGAGATGATGCGGCCAAGTTCCACCTCATCGGCTAGAACCAACAAGTTGTCCTCCAGCTGAACTTTGATCTGCACGTCGGCCTGGGCCTTGTACGAGTAGGTGCAGGCCTCCACCACATCGGCCAGCACAACTGGTGCCAGTTTTTCTTTCTCCGGGCGGGCGTAGTCCAGGAATTTGCCAATGATGGCGTCCAACTGGGCGATGTCCGCAGCCATGTGGGATCGTGCGTCCAGATCGGTCACACTCATTTCCGTTTCCAGCCGCAGGCGTGCCAGCGGGGTGCGCAGGTCATGCGAGATGCCGGCCAGCATGACGGCCCGGTCCTGTTCGATCTTGGCCAGCCTTTGTGCCATGCGGTTAAAGCCGATGTTGACTTCGCGGATCTCTCCGGTATGCACACTTTCATCCAGACGGCTGGCCTCGAAATCACCCTCGCGCACGCGGCTGGCGGCAAAGGACAGTAGTTTGAGTGGCTGGTTGATTAGACGGGCTATAAGCGCTGCGCCGGCCAATGACAGTACGCCAGCAACCCCTAGCCAGATGAGCCAGGTCTTCCCACCGGCCGGGTTGAACCGCTCCTGGTCGGTCAGCAGCCAATAGTCGTCGCCGTTGATGACAAAACCTATCCACAACCCCGGTTTGGTATTGACGCTGCTGGCGATCACGGTTCCTGGCCCCAGACGGCTCGTCAGTTCCTGTGCAATCTGACGGCCAATGGCATCGGTGCCGAAGGGGACGAACACGTCGGTGGGCTCACGCGGAACGATGTGCACGCCTTCCTGGTCGCTCATGGTCTTGAGCAGTGATGTGCGGGCGATCGCATCTGAATGGATAAGCGCGGCGCGGCTCAGGTTCACCTGGGAGGCCAGTTGTTGCGCGGTTTGAATCGCGCGGGGTTCGAATTCGAGTGCGCGCAGGGTTTGCAGCCAAGCGACGATGCTGCCCAGCAACAACAGGGCGAGCAAGAAGAACGTGCGCCAGAAAAGGCTCAGTCCCGCGCGCGAGGGCTGCGTGTTGTCCCCTTCGGCGTCGGCCAGTGCAGCAGGCGCACTGGTGTGCGTGTCCTCAAACTGGATTTGGGTTTGACTGAGGGGCACGGACGCGCCCTCAGCCGGCTTCGTCTGGGACAAACACGTATCCCACCCCCCAGACAGTCTGAATGAAGTGTGGTGAGGCCGGGTCTTTCTCGATCAGCTTGCGCAGGCGCGAGACCTGCACATCCAGGCTGCGGTCAAAAGGTTCAAATTCCCGGCCGCGGGACAGTTGCGCCAGTTTTTCACGCGAAAGGGGCACGCGGGGGTGGCGTACCAATGCCTTGAGCATGGCGAATTCGCCGGTGGTCAAGGCGAGTTCCTTGCCCTCCTTGTGCAGCGTGCGAGCTGCCAGATCAAAGGTGAACAGCCCAAACCGGGCCACTTCATTTTCCGTGGAAGGCGCACCAGGCACTTCTGGAGTTGGGCGTCGGCGCAAGACGGCGTGGATGCGCGCCAACAGCTCGCGCGGATTGAAAGGCTTGCCCAGATAGTCATCGGCACCGACCTCCAGTCCCACAATGCGGTCGATGTCCTCTCCCTTGGCGGTGAGCATGATGATGGGGGTTACATCACCCGCGGCACGTAGTCTGCGGCAAATGGAAAGCCCGTCTTCGCCCGGCATCATCAAATCCAGCACAATCAGATCGGCCGTTTCACGCAACATGATGCGGGTTAGGGACTTGCCGTCTTCCGCCAACAATACGTCAAAACCTTCCTGCGACAGGTAGCGTCTGAGCAGGTCACGGATGCGGGCGTCATCGTCAACAACGAGGATTTTGTTGGGTCGTGGTGTCGGGTTCAGCATAAAAAAGGAGAAATATGTAACAAACCCGATTTTGCGCGGCTTCAGGTCTCCAGGCTTCATGAAAATGCCGGTGTTGACACAAAGTTACAAATATCGAGAGTGGTTCTTCGGTTCTCACCAACAATGCCCGACAGGGACAACAGGAATCCAGTTCAAAGCACAAAGTACATGTTGAAGTCACGCGTTGTTTGCGGTTTTGTGAGTTTATGGGCAGCCGTTGCCCTGGCACAAGCCGCCAAAGAGCCTGCCGAACCCGCTAAAGCCGGTGTCGGCGGGATGGTTCGGGAGGTCGAAGATCAGCAACGGCGATCGTCTTTGCGTGCCACTCTGAAGTCCCAAACGGATGTTGCGATGAAGAACGAAACCCACTCCCCATCCGGGCGCCAGCTAAGCGCACAGGAACGGGCGGATTTACGCCAGCAATTGCGCCAGCAGTAGAGAGCAAATCACCCTGCTGCGAGAAGGTCTGTGCGGTCTGACATAGCGGTGTCATACTGGAGCGGTATAGCGAAGATACGCATAACCCTCCTGACGCCTGAGCATGCCAGACCACCCCAGTTTCTCCAACAGCCGTCCATCCCTTACCACCAGCGCCCTGCGTGTGTCAGACACACTGGGTCGTTTTGAACTGCGAAGAATCCTGGGAAGTGGTGCGCAGTCCACCGTCTGGCTGGCCTTTGACCCCCGTATGGAACGCGAAGTGGCCATTAAGGTCATGCGCCCGGGAAGTGGCTCGGACCAGCAGGCGGTGGTGCAATGGCTGGAGGAGGCCCGCAGCGTGGGGCGGGTCAAACATCCGAACATCGTTCCGGTGTACGAGGCTGATATCCAGGATCGGCAGCCCTATCTGGTGTTTGAGTACATTGCCGGCAAGACACTGGATCAAATCCTCAAACAGCGCGGTGCATTGGCTCCTCAGGAGGCCGTAGCCCTGATGATGGATGTGCTCGACGCCGTGGCCGTGGCACACGCGGCAGACGTGGTTCACCGCGACTTGAAACCATCCAACGTGCTGGTGGATGCGGCAGGGCGTGCACGGGTCATGGACTTTGGCATTGCCGCACGCATCCCCGACCGCAGTAGCACTGACCCCAGTGTTCCCAGTGGCGGAACGGTGGGGTATTTGTCACCGGAAGCCGCCAATGGCGAGGCGCCCGCTGCGTCCATGGACATTTTTTCGGCTGGTGTGGTGTTGGCCGAATTGCTGATGGGCAAGCCGCTGATTGACGAACCAGATCCCTACCGGGCGGTTTACCGCGTCGTGCATGAGCAGCTGAAGTTGCCAGCCGATGTGAACCCCGATGTGGATGAGAAGCTGCGGGCCATCGTCATGCGCGCGCTGATGCTCGACCCCAAACAGCGCTTTCTGACGGCGCGTGACTTCCAGAACGAACTGGAGCAGTGGGCCAAGCCCAAGGCAGCTCCAGGGCAGGGGGATGCGGGTGCCAGCAACAGCACGCTGGACTTCTTGCTACGGCGTATGCGCCACAAGAGTGACTTTCCGGCGTTGTCGGATTCAGTGGTCCGGATCCAGAGCATGGCAACCTCCGAGACTGAAAGCGTCAACAGCGTTACCAACGAGATACTGAAGGACGTGGCCCTGACCAACAAGCTGTTGCGCATGGTCAACAGCGCGCACTATGCGCACCGGGGCAGTATCAACACGGTGTCGCGGGCGGTCAATCTGGTGGGGTTCAACGGTATCCGCAATATGGCCCTAAGTTTGGTGCTGCTGGAACATATGCAGGACAAAGCCCACGCTGGGCAGCTGAAAGAAGAGTTCTTGCGATCATTGATGGCGGGTGCGATTGGCGGTGAGTTGTGCCCGGTGGCCAGCGAGGGCGAGGAAGCCTTCATTGGCGCCATGTTCCAGAACCTGGGGCGCTTGCTAGTGCAGTTCTATTTTCCTGAGGAGGCCAGCCAGGTCCGCATGCGGGTGCAGTCCACACGTGAGCCGATGACCGAGGACGCCGCCGCCGCCAGCGTGCTGGGCTTAACCTTTGAAGAGCTGGGTCTGGGTATTGCCAAGGCCTGGGGATTGCCGCAAAGCATGCAGCGCTGCATGCGTAAACCCGTGGGTGTGGTGCCAACCAAGGCGCCAGCGGATTCGGGTGAGCGCATTCGCTGGATTGCGTTGGCTGCCAATGAAATGGCCGATGTGTTGTTGCATTCCGACCCCAAGGATGTGGATACCCGCATCCAGGCCGTCACCCGCAAGTATGTGCAGGCGCTGGGCGTGGGTTTGAAAGACATACAGTCTGCCACCATCACGGCGCGGAAAAAGCTGATCGAACTGGCGGTGGCAATGGAGATACGCGTCGCGCCCGGATCAGCCGCTGCCAAACTGCTGAAAGCGCCAGATGCCACGGCAGACAAAAACGCTCAGGGAAGAGCGGCAGAGACCGAAGCTGGGCTGGGCGCTTTTGAGCTGCATGCAACAAATACCGGTCCGATCGACGCCGCAGGTCGTGCACCACTGAAGGACCTGCGGGTCACCGAGACATTGACGGCTGGGATTCAGGACATCACCAACGCGATGGTTGAAGACTTCAAGCTCAGTGACGTGCTGCGCATGATCCTGGAGACCATGTTTCGGGCCATGCAATTCGACCACATCATTTTCTGCATGCGCGACGCCAAGACCGAGACCATGACTGGCCGCTTTGGTCTGGGCAATGGAGTTGAGCCATTGGTCAAAAGCTTCAAGGTGCCGCTGAAGGCGGCAACGCCTGATTTGTTTGCGGTGGTGTGCAACAAAGGGACGGACACCATGATCAGCGATGCCACCGAAGCCCGCATCACACAGCGATTGCCTGAGTGGTACCGCAAAGGGCTTTGTGCACCCACCTTCCTGCTATTGCCGTTGTTGATCAAGAACGCACCGTTTGGCCTCATCTACGCGGACAAAAAGACGCGCGGAGCGCTGGAGCTGGATGACAAGGAACTGGCGTTGCTGCGCACCTTGCGTAACCAGGCGGTGATGGCGTTCAAACAGTCTACTTAGGCCTTCCTTGATCGGTGGATTGACACCGATTTGACATATTGAGCCGATATGTTCCCTCCATCGCTCAGGAGGAAACATGACGACTGCTATCCGTATCCATGCACTCAACAAGACGTTCTTGAGTGGCCGCAAGGCGCTGCAAGACGTCAGTCTCTCCATTGCACCCGGTGAAATGGTCGCGTTGATCGGCGCCTCTGGCTCCGGCAAGTCGACGCTGTTGCGGCATATGGCCGGTTTGATGGCGGGTGACAAGAGTGACTACGGTGTGATCCAGATCCACGGCAAGACGGTCCAGCAACACGGCAGGATTGCGTCGGATATCCGTCATACCCGTGCCGGTGTGGGCTTCGTCTTTCAACAATTCAATCTGGTGGATCGCTTGCCGGTGATTGTGAACGTGCTGGCCGGTACCCTGCATCGGGTTCCCTTGTGGCGAAGCCTGACCCGCTGGTTTACGGCAACCGAAGTCGCGCGTGGCATTGAGGCCCTTAAGCGCGTCGGTATTGAGGAGTGCTTCGCACAGCGTGCGTCCACGCTGTCCGGGGGGCAGCAGCAGCGCGCCGCCATCGCGCGTGCACTGGTGCAAGGAGCCAAGGTGATTCTGGCCGATGAACCTATTGCGTCTCTGGATCCAGAGTCGTCGCGCAAGGTGATGGACATCCTGGCACGCGTCAACCGCGAAGACGGCTGCACCGTGGTGGTATCGCTGCACCAGGTCAACGTTGCCATGAAATACTGCCCGCGCACCGTTGCCTTGCACCATGGGCGGGTGGTGTACGACGGCCCATCCGTGGCACTGACCCCTGCCTTGCTGCGCGAGTTATATGGCGCAGAAGCGGACGACATTCTGTCATTGGGGGACCACATCTCCAGCCTGCAGGACGTCAAGTCTGCAGGTCCGCATTTGGTGTGGCCCACATCGGTTGCGCCGCTCGCACCGGTGGCCTGCGCTGCCTGACTCTCGAAATTCCCTACCACCCTCCATCCCTCCGGTCCCATTACTACAAGGAAATCCCATGATCAAGAAACTGTTGCTCAGCGTGGCAGGTGCCACGCTACTCGTCACTAGCCCAGTTGGTGCGCAAGAACTCAAAGAAATCAATTTCGGCATTATTTCGACCGAGTCATCACAAAATTTGCGATCGGAATGGCAGCCGATCCTGGACGATATGGCCAAAAAGACTGGCGCCAAGGTGAACGCTTTTTTTGCGTCCGATTACGCCGGCATCATTGAAGGGATGCGCTTCAACAAGGTGCACATAGCCTGGTTTGGCAACAAGTCGGCCATGGAGGCCGTGGACCGCGCCAATGGCGAAGTGTTTGCCCAAATGGTCAACGCCGACGGGACACAAGGCTATTACTCGCACCTGATCGTCCACAAGGACAGCCCGTTGAAGTCTCTGGACGACATGCTCAAGCAGGGTAAAAGCCTGTCGTTTGGCAATGGTGACCCCAACTCAACATCGGGCTTTCTGGTGCCGAGCTACTACGTGTTCGCCCAGAACAAGATCGACCCTAAG
>CAINUX010000123.1 GCA_903853895.1 uncultured beta proteobacterium
CGCAATGCCTTCCGCTTCTTTGATGCCGAAATGAACAACAGCGTCGTCGAGCATTTGCAGTTGACAACGGGCATCCGCCAGGCGCTGCGCAATGGCGAGTTTCAGCTCTACTACCAGCCGCAGTTCGAACTCTCGACCGGCCGCATCGTAGGCGCCGAGGCCCTTTTGCGCTGGCGCCATGAAACGCTGGGGTTTATACCGCCTGCCAAATTCATCCCGGTGGCGGAGCACTCGGGGCTCATCCACGACCTGGGAGCCTGGGTGCTGACACAGGCGTGCCGGCAGACCAAGCAGTGGCAGACCGAAGGGCTCAGCAATCTGGTCATTGCCGTCAACGTGTCGCCGGTACAGTTTCGCCGTGACGACATTGAACGCGAGGTCGCCACCGCGTTGGCCGACTCCGGGCTGGCCCCTTCATTCATTGAGCTGGAACTGACTGAATCGCTGTTGCTCGCTGACTCGGCGCACCTGAGTGGCGTTTTGAAGCGCCTGCGCGGCATGGGCATCCAGTTTTCCATCGATGACTTTGGTACCGGCTACTCCAACCTGGGTTACCTCAGCCGCTTTGATGTGGAGCGGCTCAAAATTGACCAGTCCTTTGTACGGCGCATGCTCGAAAATCCCAGCGACGAAGGCATCGTGCGGGCCATCATTGAAATGGCCCACTGCCTCAAACTGCAGGTCGTTGCCGAGGGCATCGAAGACGCACCCACCCTGGAGCGCCTGACCGCTCTAGGGTGTGAGTTCGGACAGGGCTACCACTGGTCACCGGCCCTTCCTGCCGATGACTTTGCGCAGTATTGCCGCAACTACGCAGCGGGAGCCGCATGAACATCGCGATGGCAAGCCTCTCCGTGCAATTGGTGCTCTACGCGGTGGCGTGGTTGCTGTTAGGCCATACGTTTCGTCTGCGGCGCAGCGTGGCGATCCTCTGGTCGTCCGCCTGGTTTGCGGGTGCCTGCTGCACCCTGCTGGTCTTCGTGTCGGCAACCTACACCACCGTCAATCTGGACCTGGTCGTCAACACGCTGGTGCTTTGCTGCTTTTTACTGATTCAACAAGGCCTGGACCTCTTCACTGGCCGCCAGTCACCGAGATGGATGTATGCCGGATTGCTGGGCTGCGTGGCACTGATTGAAGCGTTGCGCCAAGCTGGACCGACATGGATTGTGTGGCAAGTCGCACTATTTACCCTGATTGCATGCTGGCCATTGGCGGCCACACTCGTTCGCATGGCAGTCTGGCTACGCACGGAACGAAAGAGTTCGATCGGGCTGGTGATTCTGGTTGTATCGCCATTGATCGTGACCATGGCGTTGTTTCTGGTGCGTCTACTGCTGGTGTTACGTGGCGTTACGCCTGGTACGGTGCAATTCAGCCAGGGCAGCGACTTTGATGTGTTGGCAACCATACTCTTTTTGTTGATGTTGGGTGCCTTCAACTTTTCGCTGGCAACCATCATTTTGGGCGGCACGATTGAGCGCTTGCGCACCATGTCCGAGACCGACCAGCTCACCGGGCTATTCAACCGCCGCGTCATGATGCGCCGTTTGCACGAAGAGCATGCCCGCTTCCTGCGCAGCGGTCACCGCTACGGCGTGATATCGCTCGATCTCGACCACTTCAAACGGGTCAACGATGAGTTTGGCCATGGCGTGGGCGACCAGGTGCTGCGCGCCGTAAGTGACATTCTGAAGTCGTGCCAGCGCAATACCGACACACTGGCCCGGATGGGCGGCGAAGAGTTCATGCTGCTGGTTCCCCTGACGGAAGAGGCTGGGGCCGAGATCCAGGCACAGCGCATCTGCACGGCCATTGGTGAAACCGACCTGAAGACCGACGCCGGTAGCTTGCGCATGACCATGAGCATTGGGGTCGCCATTGTTTTGGCAGCCGACACCTCCGTCAAGACCGTGATCGACCGATCCGATGTTGCACTCTACCGGGCCAAAGAAGCAGGACGCAACCGGGTAGAGCTGGCGTCCGACGCCTCCATCCACTAAGGCGCGTATTTGGCAAGAAA
>CAINUX010000124.1 GCA_903853895.1 uncultured beta proteobacterium
GCCCATACCGAAAGCCAATAGTTTCAGGTTGCGGGTGTTGATACCCATGGCCTTGGCTGCAATTTCGTCTTCACGAATTGCCATCCAGGCGCGGCCGACGCGTGACAACTCCAGACGGTGACAAATCACGACACTAATCACTACCAAAGCGAGGAATAAGTAGTAGTACAACGAAACTGACGAAACTTCAAAACCAAGTACCGACAGCTTCTTGCCCAAGTCGATCCCAAAGAAATGCAGGGAGTCGATACCGAGAAGCCCCTTCGGACCATTGGTGATGTTGACCGGGTGATCCAGGTTGTTCATGAACACGCGGATGATTTCACCGAAACCGAGCGTCACGATAGCCAGGTAATCACCCCGTAAGCGTAGGGTTGGGGCGCCCAAAAGCACGCCAAACAAGCCCGCAATCCCTGCAGCCACCGGCAAAATGACCCAAAGCGACATGTGCAGGCCGTCCGGAAACATCGCTGCCAAGGCCGGGAAGGTCTCGGTCAGATGGGGCGAGGCCATCAGACCATAGGTATAGGCGCCAATGGCGAAGAACGCGACATAACCCAGATCGAGCAGACCCGCGTAACCCACCACGATGTTGAGGCCCAACGACAGCAGCACAAACAGCAAGGCCATGTCGACAATACGCACCCAGGCGTCACCAAAGCCTTGCAGCAGCAGCGGCAGTATCAGCAAGCCAACGGCGGCGGCCAGGAATACCAGAATTTTTTGTTGTTTCATGTGAATGTGCTCCTCAAGCCCGGTCCGCCACACGCTCACCCAGCAAGCCGGAAGGTCGCAAGGTCAACACAATAATCAGGACGATGAACGCAAAAATATCGGAATAGTGGCTGCCGAGAACACCACCGGTCAGGGCGCCGATGTAGCCCGCTCCAATTGATTCAATCAGCCCCAGCAAGATCGCCCCCACCACCGCACCACCCAGGTTGCCGATACCTCCAAACACTGCGGCAGTGAACGCTTTCAAACCAGGCAGAAACCCCATGGCATGCTGGGCCGTACCGTAATTGGATGCGTACATGACGCCGGCAATGGCCGCCAGAACTGCGCCGATGACAAAGGTGGCGGAGATGACCATATCAGGCTTGACACCCATTAACGCTGCGACACGTGGATTCTCGGACGTGGCGCGCATAGCGCGGCCCAACTTGGTGTAGTTCACCAACCACATCAAAACCGCCAGCGACACGGCGGTAAAGCCCAAAATCATCACCTGTGTAGGCGAAATGACCGCGCCACCGATTTCAATGGGCGTATTGGACAACAGCGTGGGGTAAGACTTGAAGTTGGGCTTCCAGATGATCATCGCCAGCGTTTGCAGCAGGATGGACATACCCATCGCAGTCAGCATGGGAGCCAACTTGGGGCTGTTGCGCAAGGGTCGGTAGGCGACCTTTTCGATAGTGAAATTCAGCACCGCAGCCACGACGCAAGAAATGATGAGCGCCACGATCAGGATGATGTAACCGGGTGTTCCAGGCATGGACTCCTGCATCATGCCGATGATGCTCCAGCTGGTCAGCGCCCCCACCATCATCACTTCGCCGTGGGCGAAATTGATCAGGTTGATGATGCCGTACACCATGGTGTAGCCCAGCGCAATGAGCGCATACATGCTACCCAACACCAGACCGTTGATGATCTGTTGCAACAAAATATCCATAGAAATTCTCCGAATTTTGGCTGGCGCCTAGGTCACCAATGTGTTGGGCAACACCTGCTCTTAAGCAAAAAGCCTGCCATATAGGGTGGTACGACGGGCAAGTGAGAGGATTGTAGCGATGGGCACGCGCCAATCGTTGGCTTCAGCCCTTGGGTTTACCCCTAGCGAGCGGGGTACATCAGACGAAGCAGTGGGGAGTAAGCGCAGCTAATACTCGGGGTGCTCAGTGGGTACTGACCGGCTAGACCGGATCGTCGAAATCCCCAAGGGGCCTTGCCGTGTTCTGCACCTTCAACTGTCTCAATTTCTCAGCAATGCGGATTTCCAGACCCCGCTCCACCGGACGGTAAAAGACCGGAGCAGGCATGCCATCGGGAAAGTAGGTTTCGCCAGCAGCAAATCCGCCCTCTTCATCGTGTGCGTAGCGGTAACCTTTGCCGTAGTCGAGAGACTTCATCAGCTTGGTCGGTGCATTTCGCAAGTGCATGGGCACCGGCCGCGAACCATCTTGCCTCACCAGGGCCTTGGCTTCCTTGAACGCCTTGTAGACCGCATTGGATTTGGGTGCGACGGCCAGATACACCACACACTGCGCCAGTGCCAATTCGCCCTCGGGCGTGCCCAAACGCTCATAGACCTCCGCCGCATCCAGCGCCATACGCAACGCCCGGGGATCGGCCAGACCGATATCTTCACTGGCCATGCGCACCAGCCGCCGCGCCATGTAGCGCGGATCGGCACCACCATCGAGCATGCGCACCAGCCAGTACAGCGACGCGTCCGGGTCCGAGCCCCGCACCGACTTATGCAAGGCGCTGATCGAGTCATAAAACTGATCCCCGCCTTTGTCGTAACGCCGCATGCGCTCGCCCAACACCTTGACCAACCAGACGTCGGTGACTAGTTGCAGGCGCTGCTGTTGCGCGGCTACCGCCAGCGTCTCCAGCGTATTCAGCAGACGACGGGCGTCGCCATCCGCGTAGGCCACCAATCGGTCAATCGCTATATCTTCTATAGCAGGAAACTCCTTATCCATGAGGGCTACGGCCACAATTTGTTTGAGATCATCGACGGAGAGAGGCTGCAAGACGTAGACAATGGCCCGCGACAGCAGCGCCGAGTTCACCTCAAACGACGGGTTCTCGGTGGTCGCCCCAATGAAGGTAAACAGGCCGCTCTCCACATGCGACAAAAACGCATCCTGCTGGCTCTTGTTGAAGCGATGGACCTCGTCCACAAACACAATGGTTCTGCGTCCATTGCCCAACGCGACCTGTGCCTGTTCCACGGCGTCGCGTATATCCTTGACACCACCGAGCACGGCACTGATCGCAATGAACTGTGCGTCAAACGCGTCGGCCATCAGCCGCGCAATCGTCGTCTTGCCAACACCCGGTGGGCCCCAAAGAATACAACTATGTGGCTGGCCGGATTCAAATGCCAGGCGCAACGCCATGCCCTCCCCCAACAAGTGCTGCTGGCCAATGACCTCACCCAGATTCTTGGGGCGCAGGCGTTCGGCAAGGGGCGCGGCGGGGACGGGACGGGAGTGGTTCACAACGGTGCAAAAAAAGCGTGCCCCAGTTTAAACGTCAAGACCGTGTTTCAGTGGCCACACCCTAACTGACCAAAGATTTGATCTATGGCAAAAAACTCCGACCAAAGCCAACCTACATTGAAATTGGAATTTTTAAACCAATCAAACCTGCGGAGATAACATGCCGACACCCTTGATGATGAATTCAATCGATGCTGCTGTGGACTACGTGCTGGACGTGACACCGGGCGACATCGTTCTCGGTATTCCTTTGGGAGTTGGCAAGCCCAACCCCTTTGTCAACGCGCTGTACCGGCGCATCAAGGCCAACCCGGCCCGAAATCTCAAGATCATTACTGCGCTGTCACTGGAAAAACCGGTGGGTAAAAGCGAACTGGAACAGCACTTTTTGGCACCTTTAGTCGAGCGCGTGTTCGAGGACTACCCGGACCTGGAATACGTCAAGGACTTGCGCGGTTCCGGCCTGCCGCCCAACATCGAAGTGTGCGAGGTCTTTATGAAGACCGGCGACTATCTGGGCAATGAAGTGGCCCAGCAAAGCTACATGTCCACCAACTACACGCACATTGCCCGCGACATGGAGTCGCGGGGCATGAACGTCATGGCGCAGGCGGTTGCCGGCAAAGAAGACGAAAGCGGCCTACGGCTGAGTCTGTCCAGCAACCCTGACGTGGTCATGGAGGTGCTCGATATGTTCCGTAAATCAGGCCACAAGATCACGGCGGTGGGCGTGATCAATCAGAAGATGCCCTTCATGCCCAACACTGCGGAAGTGAAACCCGGCTTCTTTGACGTTGTGGTAACCGATCCTGCAGGAACCCATGCCGTCTTCGCCCCCCCCAACAACAAGGTGAGCCTGGCGGACTACTCCATCGGTCTGCATGCATCAAGTCTGGTGGCCGACGGCGGCACGCTGCAAATCGGCATCGGATCCCTGGGCGATGCCATCGGCCAGGCGCTGATAGTGCGCGATCGGCATGGCGCCGAATACAGCCGCATTCTGGAGTCGCTGTGTCCCGATGGACTGGCCGGGCGCGAAGTGGGCCGTTTCGACAAAGGCCTGTATGGCTGCTCC
>CAINUX010000125.1 GCA_903853895.1 uncultured beta proteobacterium
GAGCAGCCGCTGGCGTACGACGTGATCGTCACCGAGAACATGTTCGGCGACATCCTGTCCGACCTCGCCGCCAGCATCTCCGGCGGCATCGGACTGGCCCCGAGCTCGTCGCTCGGAGCCTCGCGCCCCGGGCTGTACGAGGCGATCCACGGCTCGGCGCCCGATATCGCCGGCAAGGGCATCGCCAACCCGTTAGCCACGATTCTGAGCGCCGCCATGATGTTGCGCTTCAGCCTGAACCAGGAAGCCTCTGCCCAACGCATCGAAGCAGCTGTGCAAAAGGTGCTGGCGCAGGGACTGCGCACAGTCGACATCTACAGCGAGGGCACGACCCGCGTCAGCACGCGCGAGATGGGCGACGCGGTTGTCAAGGCCCTGTAAGTGCCTCGTTTACAATCCTCCCATGCAAATCAATCGCCCCGTTGTCCTGCTTCTGCCCTTTTGCGGCGGTACAGGTGCGTGGGCCGGTGTGTCGTCGGCTTTGCCTTCGACCACCAAGACGACAACCATTAAAGGCTAACTTAGCCCGGTTCGTCGCGCCCTTCCCCGGCCAGACGAGCCGGGCAGATCAAATTCTGTGTAGTTGAATTTTTCTGAAAGGGCAATGTCATGACGGTAGGTAATTTCGTAGCTGGGCGCCCAGAGCCCCTGGTGGGTCTGGTCGGCTGGCGAGGCATGGTGGGTTCGGTTCTTATGGACCGCATGGAAACCGAGGGCGACTTCGCGTTGATTGAACCCGTGTTCTTCTCCACTTCAAATGCTGGCGGCAAGGCCCCGGCACAGGCCAAGAACGAAACCACGCTGCAGGATGCCTTCAACATCGATGCCCTGAAGCGCTGCGACATCATCATCAGCGCCCAAGGTGGTGACTACACCACCGAAGTGTTCCCCAAGCTGCGCGCCGCTGGCTGGAACGGCCATTGGATCGACGCCGCCTCCACGCTGCGCATGGACAAGGACGCCGTCATCATCCTGGACCCGGTCAACATGCCGGTTATCCAGAACGCCTTGGCGCATGGCGGTAAGAACTGGATCGGCGGCAACTGCACCGTCAGCTGCATGCTGATGGGAGTCGGTGCGCTGTACAAGGCCGGTCTGGTCGAATGGATGAGCACACAGACCTACCAGGCAGCTTCTGGCGGAGGCGCCCAGCACATGCGTGAGCTGCTCACGCAATACGGCACACTCAACGCCGAAGTGAAGGCCCTACTCGATGACCCCAAGAGCGCCATCCTGGAAATCGACCGCAAGGTCATCGCCAAGCAGCGAGCACTAACTTCCGAAGAGACCGCCAACTTTGGTGTGCCACTGGGTGGCTCACTGATCCCCTGGATCGACAAGGATCTGGGCAATGGCCAGTCCAAGGAGGAGTGGAAGGGCATGGCCGAGACCAACAAGATCATAGGCATGGGCGAAGGCTTTAGTGCCCCCGCCATTCCCGTGGACGGTTTCTGCGTCCGCGTGGGTGCTATGCGCTGCCACAGCCAGGCGTTGACCTTCAAGCTGAATAGGGATGTGCCAGTGGCCGACTTGGAAGCCATGATGGCCGCCGACAACCAGTGGGTCAAGGTTGTTCCGAACACCCGCGAAGCAACGATCAGGGAGCTGACACCCGTTGCGGTGACCGGCACCATGACTATTCCAGTGGGACGCGTACGCAAATTGGCCATGGGTCCGCAGTACGTGGGTGCCTTCACAATTGGTGACCAATTGCTCTGGGGAGCCGCGGAGCCATTGCGCCGAATGCTACGGATTTTGCTAGCTGCGTAATTTGTCGCGACCCGGGAGCTTCTGCACCGATTACACTCCCGAGTCGTTGTCGATAGGCAACAAATACACCCAAAGATGGCGGGTTGCACGCGAAGCTTACAAAGTTAAGCGCTTTCTTAGCTTGTCAGGCTAAGACATTGATGTTATGGTACTTTTTACGTTTTCAGAGTCGGGCGTTCTACCCGAAAAAAGCATAGTAATTGCCGCTCGCGTGAGCAGCACCGGAGGCATATAAATTGATTCCTAAGTCACATCGTTGGCAGAAGACCGCTGTAGCAGCTGCGGCCATTGCGCTACTCGGCCTATCCACAAATGGGGCTTGGGCTTTGTCTCTGGGCCGCATAACCGTTCAGTCTGCTCTGGGAGAACCCCTGCGCGCTGAAATCGAAGTACCCGAAATCAACGCAGAAGAGGCAGCATCACTCAAGACGAGTATTGCGTCTCCCGCAGCTTTTGCTGCTGCCGGGCTGGAATACAACGCTGCCATGGCGAGCCTGCAAGCAACATTGCAGCGCCGAGCCGATGGTCGGGCCTATATCCGCTTGAGCAGTGATCGTCCTATCAACGATCCGTTTGTAGACATGATCATGGAAGCCAGCTGGTCGTCAGGGCGCATTCTGCGCGACTACACCATGCTGTTTGACCCACCCGTGCTGCGCAAACCAGCACCTGTGGCGGCCACGCTGCCTCAGGTCTCTTCGGCGCAGTCCACTTCCGGTGCACCCAAGACGACTTCGCCCACAGGTTCGACTCTGAGCGAGCCATCACAACCGTCACGTACCAGCACGCCGCAGGCGCGCCCCACAGCCACGACGCTTGCTCCATCGAAGCCAGCAACCAGTACTCCTTCAGACGATGCTCGGCGCGTTGTCGTCAAAACAGGGGATACCGCCAGCAAAATTGC
Organism: uncultured beta proteobacterium; assembly: GCA_903853895.1. Lineage (GTDB taxonomy): Bacteria > Pseudomonadota > Gammaproteobacteria > Burkholderiales > Burkholderiaceae_C > Allorhodoferax. The sequence goes on from CAINUX010000125.1 coordinate 2,675, forward strand.
TGCCAACAACAAGCCTACAGGGGTTTCTCTGGACCAGATGCTGGTGGCACTACTGCGCGCCAACCCGGATGCTTTTGTCCACAGCAACATCAACCGTATCCGTTCTGGTGCCGTGATGGACATCCCGAGTGCAGAACAAGCCCAGGCTTTGTCGGCTGCAGAAGCAACGCAAACGGTGATTGCCCAGAGCAAGGATTTCAATGAATTCCGACGCAGCCTTGCGTCCAATGCACCTGTTGCGGCAGTGGCGGCACCCACCCGCAAGACCAGTGGTGCAATCGAAACCAAAGTTGAAGACAAAAAGACTGCGGTCGTCGCGCCCGACAAATTGACGCTTTCAAAAGGCGCGATTCAGGCCAAAGCGAACGACACCAAAATAGCCAAAGAACGCGCGGACAAAGAAGCTGCAGCGCGTGCCACCGAGATTGCAAAGAACATCAGCGACCTCAAGAAGCTTGGCACCACCACTACTCCAGCCGCACCGGCGCCGGCGGCTGTCGCATCTCAACCCAAGGCAGCGGCGTCGGCCGCACCAGCCTTGGTCGTAACAGCACCACCACCGGTTCCCTTGCCAGCACCTGTGCCTGCGCCTGCGGTTGCAGCTTCTGCGCCCTCTTCAGCGCCGATGGCCATGCCCGCGTCGGCACCTGCTTCCGTGGCGGCACCAGCAACGTCACCAGCGTCCAAGCCTGACAAACCCAAGGTAGTTGCGGTGCCGGTTCCTGAACCGATTGAGCCTCCGGGATTGATCGACGAACTGCTTGAAAACCCGTTGCTGCCATTTGGTGCCGGCGGTTTGCTCGCGCTTTTGGGTGGGTTTGCATTCTGGCGCAACCGTCAGCGCAAGAAGAATCAGTCACACATGGACAGTTCGTTCCTGGAGAGCCGGCTACAACCCGACTCGTTCTTTGGAGCCAGCGGTGGCCAGCGGGTCGACACCAACAACGAAAACGCGGCCACTGGCTCATCAATGGTCTACTCGGCCAGCCAGTTGGATGCAGCAGATGACGTGGATCCGGTAGCCGAGGCCGATGTCTACCTGGCCTATGGGCGTGATCTGCAGGCTGAAGAAATTCTAAGAGAAGCCGTGCGTACCAACCCGGGCCGGCTGGCGATTCATACCAAATTGCTGGAAATTTTCGCCAAGCGCCGAGATGCCAAGAATTTTGAAACGAGTGCCACGCAAGCCTTTCAACTGACGGGTGGCAACGGCCCAGACTGGATACGCGTTTGTGAAATGGGTTTAGGGTTCGACCCCAGCAACCCTTTGTACCAGCCCGGTGGAACGCCGGAAAATATGGCAACCCAGCCATTGGCCACGGACCCTAATTCGTCATTCGGCAACAGCACCATACCGCAACCCGTGCGCGCGGAATTGAATGAATCCGTGTCGGGTGTCGATTTGGATCTGGATCTGGATTTTTCACTGGACGAGGAACCCGCCAGTGCGATTTCCGAGGTCACCAGCGACAACTTCAGCCAAGCCACGGTTGAGCAGACTGTCAAGATGCCTGCTGCAGAAGTTGGCTCCCCCCTGGACATGGACTTTGACCTGCCAGATGAAGAACCCGCGCCTCCTCCGGAACCGGTGTATGAGGAAGCCAGTGCGGCGCCGGAAAACTCGTTGTCCATGGACGGTCTGAACTTGGACGATCATGACCACCTTCCGCTACCGGATTTCAATGCCACCGCGCCCATGCCGGTAGAACCGGTTGTCCCTCCAGCACCATCGGCAAGCGATTTGGGTATGTTGGAGTTCGATCTGGGCTCGCTGTCGCTTGACCTGGATGGGCCGTCGACTGAAAAACCGACCTTGGCACCAGACAGCGAAAACGAGGACCCTCTGGAGACCAAGTTGGCTCTTGCCGAAGAATTTGTCTCGATCGGTGATGAGGACGGCGCTCGCGCACTGATTGAGGAAGTAGTTGCCGAAGCAACTGGCGACATGCGTGCCAAGGCGCAACGCGCGTTGGCCAATCTGAGCTAAAGCAGCCATCACTGCTTTGGGTTTGGCATCGGGTTTGACCATTCCGTGAGGATTGCTCTGGGTGTCAGCTACGACGGCCGCGCCTACCAGGGATGGCAAAGCCAGAGTTCTGGCCTGACTGTTCAAGACAAGCTCGAAAAGGCGCTGGGCACGTTCACCGCTCAGCGCGTATCCACCTTGTGTGCCGGTCGCACCGATGCCGGTGTACACGCCCTCATGCAGGTGGTCCACTTTGACACCGACCGCGAGCGCGACACCCACTCCTGGACCCGTGGCACCAATGCAAACCTGCCGCGCGATATCGCAGTCCAGTGGGCGCTTCAAACGACTGACGCCTTTCATTGCCGGGCCTGCGCTACGTCCCGGCGCTATGCCTACGTCTTGCTGGAATCCCCCGTGCGGCCCAGCGTCGAGGCCGGTCGTGTGGGCTGGTCGTTTCGGCCACTCGATGAAGCAGCCATACAGCAAGCCGCCAACTACCTGTTGGGTGAACACGACTTCACATCGTTCCGCGCAGCACAATGCCAGGCCCTCAGCCCCGTCAAGAACATGCTGGCTATCACCGTCCACCGTCGCGGAGCCTATTGGCGCATCGAATTTGAAGCCAACGCATTCTTGCACCACATGATTCGCAACATCATGGGCTGTCTGGTCACCATCGGACAGGGCAAAAAACCAGCGGATTGGCTACTGGACGTCCTCGCAGCGCGAGACCGCAAAGTCGCAGCTCCAACCTTTTCGCCAGATGGTCTGTACTTTCTCGGGCCTCGCTACGACGCCCACTGGGGCATACCGGATCGCACTCCTGCGTATGATGGCCTCCCATGAACGTTTCATCCAGAACCCGCATCAAGATCTGCGGACTGACCCGCGAGCAGGATGTTGACGCGGCCGTCGCCGCCGGAGCGGATGCCATCGGCTTTGTGCTGTACGCGAAAAGTCCACGTGCGGTCAGTGCCCAACGCGCCGCCGAACTGGCCAGGCGCCTGCCCCCTTACATCACACCCGTGCTGCTGTTCGTCAATGCACAAGCTACTGAAATCATAGCAACCTGCACAATGATTGCGGGGGCTACCGTCCAATTCCATGGAGACGAATCGGCGCAGGAGTGTGCCCTAGCAACCCTGAACAACAGCCGCCCTTGGGTGCGCGCCGCGCGCATTCCGCTGGGCGAGGGCGCTCGGGGCTTTGACCTCGTAAAATACGCCAAAGATTATTCGAACGCCCAGGCCATCCTGCTCGACGCCCACGTCGAAGGATTTGGCGGTGGCGGTAAGGCATTCAATTGGTCACTGCTTCCTCCAAACGTCAACGCTCACCTCGTCTTGAGTGGTGGACTCACACCTGCAAACGTGGGCGTTGGAATCGCACAGGTTCGGCCGCGCTGTAAGACGCTGGCAGTGGACGTGAGCTCCGGCGTGGAAGCCGTCGACGCTCAGGGGCTGCCCCTCAAAGGCATCAAGGATCCCGAGAAGATTTTTCAGTTCGTTGCCGCCGTGCGCGCAGCGGATCAGACCACCACCTGAAACCTTGCGGGACAGACCGCAGCACGCAGTGCAGGTTCTGTCCTCAACACTTAAAGACTATGTACGACTACCAACAACCGGACCCGACCGGCCACTTCGGAAAATATGGCGGCAGCTTTGTCTCAGAGACACTGACCCACGCCATCAACGAACTGAAAGACGCCTACGCCAAGTACCAGCACGACCCTGCATTCATTGCCGAATTCAAGTCCGAACTGGCCCACTTTGTCGGCCGTCCCTCTCCGGTCTACCACGCAGCCCGCATGAGCCGCGAAATGGGCGGCGCGCAGATCTTCCTGAAGCGCGAAGACCTCAACCACACCGGCGCGCACAAAATCAACAACACCATCGGCCAGGCCATGCTGGCCAAACGCATGGGCAAGCCGCGCGTGATCGCCGAGACCGGCGCCGGCCAGCACGGTGTGGCCACCGCCACCATCTGCGCCCGCTACGGGCTGGAATGCGTGGTCTACATGGGTAGCGAAGACGTGAAACGCCAAAGCCCCAATGTCTACCGCATGAAGCTGCTCGGTGCCACCGTCGTACCAGTGGAAAGCGGCAGCAAGACGCTCAAGGACGCCTTGAACGAAGCGATGCGCGACTGGGTGGCCAATGTGGACAACACCTTCTACATCATCGGCACCGTAGCGGGTCCACATCCCTACCCCATGATGGTGCGCGACTTCCAGAGCGTCATCGGCGAGGAGTGTTTGGTGCAGATGCCCGAGATGCTGAAAGCCGCTGGCTGCACGAGCGAACAGCCCGATGTGGTCGTCGCCTGCGTGGGCGGTGGCTCCAACGCCATGGGCATCTTCTTCCCCTATATCCAGCATGAAAAAACCCGCCTGATCGGCGTGGAGGCCGCTGGCGAAGGCATGGACAGCGGCAAGCATTCCGCGTCCATCCAGCGCGGCAGCCCCGGCGTGTTGCACGGCAACCGCACCTATGTGCTGCAGGACGACAAC
>CAINUX010000126.1 GCA_903853895.1 uncultured beta proteobacterium
ACGCTCAACGGTTGCTGCCACTGAACGTCATGGCCTTGCAGGTCCTGCATCGACAGCTTGCCGCCATGGGTTATCGCATGCCTTACCAAAGCGGCGCCCACCTCGCCATCGTACAAAGCCGCACCATCGCTTTCTGCAATTGCTTTGAGGCTACGTGCCAGTGCGGGGTTTCTGAAACATTCGCCAACCGACGGTGCTTTCCCAGCCGGAGCAAAGACATCCACGAACCCAGGTTGATCACCTAATCGCTGCGCTTCACGCGCCCACTTGGCTCCTACGACCTGCCCAACGGGAAAGCCATGCCTCGCATAATCAATTGCCGCCCCAAATAGCTCGGCAAATCTCAGCTTGCCGAATTTCTGACTGAGCGCGACCCAGCCAGAGACAGCCCCTGGCACTGCGACTGCCTCCCAGCCTTTGAGCGGAACATGGGTGAACCCGGCATAGTCGCTTCGCCGCAAAGCCAATGGGGACCGGCCGCTCGCATTCAGGCCATGAAGCTTTCCGCCATCCCAAACGATGGCGAACATGTCGCCACCTACACCATTGCTCACAGGTTCCACGACGGAAAGAGCGATTGCCGTAGCTACGGCTGCATCGATCGCGTTGCCGCCTCTGCGCATGGCATCCAGCCCGGCTTGCGCCGCAAGAGCCTGACTCGTTGCGACGACATTTTGAGCGTACAACGCTGACGACACGGTGACGCAGCCTGGGAAATGGAAGGGTGCTACTCAGCTTTGATGTTGCGTGCCTTGACCACGCGCCCCCATCGGGTTTCCACCGCTTTCATGTAGGCACTCATCGCCGACGGCGATCCAGGTTGGACTGCGAAGCCAAGGCTTTCCAGCCGGTCACGCAGCGCAGGTGTGGCGAGCGCATTGTTCAAGGCCGTGTTCAACGCAGACACAATTTCGGAGGGCGTGCCTGCTGGTGCAAGCAGCCCCAACCAGAGCGAGCCATCAAAATCGTCAACGCCAAGCTCCTTGAATGTCGGAACATTTGGCAGTCCTTTGACCCGAGTTGGACCGCCGACCGCCAGAGGGCGGATCCGGTTGGCCTGCATCTGCGGGATGACGGTCACAGGAGCATCGAACATCATGTCCACCTGGCCTGCAATGAGGTCGGTCATGGCCTGCCCGGTGCCGCGGTATGGGATATGCACGGCAAAAATGCCGGCCTCCATCTTCAAGAGTTCGCTCACGAGGTGATTCAAGGCGCCATTGCCGCTCGATGCATAGGACAACTTGGCCGGATTGCCCTTGGCGTACTCTACAAATGACTTGTAATCCGTCACTGGCAGTTTGGTCGAGACACACAACACGGTAGGAGACAGGCCAACCAGGCCAACAGGCGCAAATGAACTCACTGGGTTGTAGGCGAGCTTTTGTCCTAGCAGTGTGGGGAGGGAGTGCGTGCTGGAGCTGCCCATCAGGAGTGTGTAGCCATCGGCCGTCGAATTGGCGGCGGCCTCGGATCCAATTTGTCCCGCTGCGCCCGCGCGGTTCTCCACCACCACCGTTTGCTTGAGTTCCGAACTGAGGCGCTCGGCCACAACGCGTGTCACTGCATCCACCGGCCCACCGGCAGGAAAAGGCACGATGACGCGGACGGGCTTGTCCGGGTAGGCGGCAAATGCAGTGATGCCAGCCATCATGGCCAAAGCTGCTGCAACAATACGAACGTACT
>CAINUX010000127.1 GCA_903853895.1 uncultured beta proteobacterium
CTACCTCAAGAGCCAGGGTGAGCCCAACTACATCGAAGGTGTTTTAGAGGGCGGCTCTGTCGACGGCGAAGGCGAGTCAGGCGTTGATGGCAATGGGGGCGGTGAAAAAGACCCCATGTATGACCAGGCCGTGGAGGTGGTGCTGAAGAACCGCAAGGCCAGCATCTCGCTGGTGCAGCGCCACCTGAAGATTGGCTACAACCGCGCCGCCCGTTTGGTGGAAGACATGGAGAAGGCCGGCCTGGTCAGCTCGATGAGCACCAACGGACAGCGCGACATCCTGGTGCCAGCGAGGGCCGAGTAAATATTTGCGGGACAGATCTTCAGCTCTGTCCCCAACTGAATAGATTATGAGATTTATCACTACTATTTTAATAGCTACGTGCGCACTATCGGCGAGGGCTGGAGGCATGGAAAGCCTGGAGGCCTTCATCAAATCGGTGAAATCCGGCCGCGCCGACTTTACCCAGGTGGTGACCCTGCCGGCCAAGGAAGGACAGGCCGCACGTGCCAAGACCTCCAGCGGTACGTTTGAGTTTTCCCGCCCTGGGCGTTTTCGCTTTGTCTACAAAAAACCGTTCGAGCAGACCATCGTGGCCGACGGCCAGACCCTGTGGTTGTATGACGTGGACCTGAACCAGGTGACTGCCCGCAAGCAGGCCCAGGTGCTGGGCTCCACACCGGCCGCGTTGATTGCTTCTGCAGCCGATCTGCGGGCTTTGCAGGCCGACTTTGTGCTGGCGGCGGATGCTGCCAGTGACGGGTTGGAATGGGTATTGGCCAGCCCCAAGGCCAAGGACAGCGCGCTGCAAAGCGTACGGGTGGGATTTCGGTCCGGCGAGTTGGCCGTGCTGGAAATGCTCGACAGTTTTGGCCAGCGCTCCAGCCTGCGATTTACGGGTTTTCAAGCCAACGCAGTGCTGGAGGCGTCCAGCTTCCAATTCAAACCACCTGCCAGCGCCGATGTAATCCGCCAGTAGGCGCGTCAGGCATCGGGTGACCCCGATTGCGGCGCACACAGCGGCAACGTGACTGTGATATGAGTGCCCTTGCCGGCACTGGATGCGACGTCGATCTCGCCCCCCAAAACATCCCTGACAATGTTGTAGACAATGTTCATGCCCAAGCCAGAGCCACCCTGGCCCAGCTTGGTCGTAAAGAACGGATCGAACACCCGGTTGCGCGTGTCGTCTGACATGCCAACGCCGTCATCTGTGAAATGCAGTGCCACCTGATCGGGCCTCGTCAGCTCGGCGCGCAGCTGCATCTGCCCGGTTGTGCGGCCTTCGAAACCGTGTTGCAGAGCATTGCTGACAAAATTGGTGATGAGTTGGCCCAAGGCCCCGGGAAAACTGTCCATTTCGACGTCATCCGGGAGTACCAACTGCAGCTGATACGCCGTGTTCTTGTACATGGGCTCCAGCGTCAGGCAGACTTCCTGGAGCATAGTCTTCACATCGAACCGGCGGCGTTGGTCGCTGGACTGGTCGACGGCCACGCGCTTGAAGCTGCGTATGAGTTCGCTGGCCCGGGTCAGGGCCCGCATCAGGATCTCGGTGCCGCGCATAGCGTTCTCGGTGAATTTTTGCAGCGTCGAGCGGCGCAATTCCCCTTTTTCAAACGCAATCGCCAGATCGGCAACCTGGTGCTGCAGGGTGCTGCCCACCGTTACGCAATTGCCGATGGGCGTGTTGAGCTCATGCGCCACACCGGCCACCAGCGACCCCAATGCAGCTAATTTCTCTGACCGCAGCAATTCGCTTTGCATGGCTCGCACAGAGGCTAGCGCTTCGCTCAGGTCATGGTTGGCAATTTCCAGTGTCTCGGTCCGTGCCTGCACTCGCCGTTCGAGTTGCTGGTTCATGTTGCGGATTTCCAGCTCCGCTTCGCGCTGGCGTGTGACGTCCATCAGGCTGAACAGGATCAGCTTTTCGGAGCCCGCCTGAAAGCTGCGACCGGACATCAGGCAGATCATGGCCTGGCCATCACGGCGCAACTGGACCACTTCAATACGGTCGACTCTGCCCAGGGTCGAGATTTTGGTCACGACCTCTTGGCGCTGTGCGGGGTTCTGCCATATGCCCAGTTCCAAAGCGGTGTGTCCGACAACCTCGTTGAGCTGGTAGCCAAACAGCTGCAGCCAGGCATCATTGACTTCCGCAACCTGGCCATCGTTGTCCCGAACCAGCGTATGGGGAACGGGAGACTGGCGGAACATACCAAAGAACTTGGCCTCGCTGTCACGCAAGGATCGTTGTGTACCCTGCAGACGGCGGATGTAGAACAGCAGAAAATACGTCAGAACGATGACCAGTGCGATGCTGAAGGCTGCCAGCAGCAGGCGCTGGGTGGTGCGCTGTTCCCAGGGCGCCAGCACGCTTTCATGGTCCCGAGCGTAGACCGTGGTGACGGGGAATCCACCCAGTTTGCGATACGTGTAGAGCTTCTGACCCTCGTCGTCGTCGACAAACGACTCGTCATTGAAGGAACCTTCCATCGCGCCTCCACCCAGGGTGACCAGTTGGGGGGCGTCTGCCACGTCACGGTTCACGTAACGCGCCTCAAACGGCGAGCGTGCGAGGATGAAACCTTCATCCGACAGCAGGGTCACGCTGGCATTGTTTTCCTTGGCGACGCGGGAGTACAACGTTCCAAAATACGACAGGCGGATGTCCACACTGACCACACCAACCGGCTGATCCGCCGTGTTGTACAGGGTGCGGGCAACAGGAATCACCCATTGGCTGTCATAGGCACTGGCATAGGGATGGCCGACTTGTGCCGTATGGTCTTCCGGATGGTTGAGCAGGTACTGGATGTGGCTGCGCTCGGATGCTTGCGTCGGGTGAGTGGGATAGTCCGGAGAACTGATCCAGCTCATGCCCTGCGGCGTCACGTACTGCAAGGCCTTTAAATGGCGGCTGTGCCCGATGTCATGGCTGGCGACGACTTTGCGAATCTGGTCCGGGTCGTTGGTTGGGGTGCTGGCGTGCACGGCACGCGCCACCCGGTCCAGGGTGTGCACGGCGTCTTGCAGGGTTTGACTGGCATGCTCTTCCAGCAGACGCACAGCGACCAGACCATTGGTCGTCTCTGATGTCAGGGTTTGCCGCCTGTCCTGTGCGACAGCCCACCAGGTCTGCGCAGCAATGGTGACACTGGTCGCGACTACAAAGAGCAGCAAAGCCAGGCGCGTGCGTGACAGCGCGCGTGTCGAAATGCCGGGCTGCGTCATTGCACGCGGCCCTCTTTCCAAGCCTGCAGCAGTCGCTCATACGCAATCGTTTCACCCTTGGGCTTTTCATCGCTGAGCTTCTTCCAGGGAGAACCGTTGTCGGTCAGGCGCTGCGCTGCATCGCGACGCGGGTTGAGCTTGGGCGTGCAGTGTTGCATGCCGGTACGTTGCAGGTCGGCCAACACGTCATCCATAGCGATAGCCAGGTTGTCCATGGCGACCTGCGGGGTTTTTTCACCGTTGATGGCGGTGGCGACGTTGGCCCACCACAGGCGCGCTATGCGGGGATAGTCTGGCACGTTTGTGCCGGTGGGCGTCCAGGCCACGCGCGCCGGGCTGCGGTAGAACTCGATCAACCCCCCGTAGCGGCTGGCATTGCGGGTGAAATAGTCGTGCTTGATGTCGGACTCGCGGATAAAGGTCAGGCCCACAATCGATTTGCGCAAGGACACGGTCTTGGACGTCACAAACTGCGCGTACAGCCAGGCCGCAGACATATTGGGCAGTGGGGTGGACTTCAGAAACGTCCAGGAGCCCACATCCTGGTAGCCGTTTTGCATGCCGGTCTTCCAGTAGGGCCCGTGGGGTGATGGGGCCATGCGCCATTTGGGGCTGCCATCTTTGTTGACGGCAGCTGTGCCCGGCTGGGTCAGGGGCGCGGTGAAAGCGGTGTACCAGAATATCTGTTGGGCGATTTGCCCCTGCGCGGGAACTGGTCCTGCGTCCGAGAACGTCATGTTGACTGCCTCGGGCGGCGCATATTGCTTCAGCCACTGCACGTATTTGGTCAATGCAAACACGGCTGCGGGAGAGTTGGTAGCGCCGCCGCGCTCGACCGATGCACCGACCGGGGTACATTGATCGGTGGCGACCCGTATGCCCCATTCGTCCACCGGCAGACCGTTGGGAATGCCTTTGTCTGCTGCGCCTGCCATCGAGAGCCAGGCATCGGTAAAGCGCCAGCCCAGCGAGGGGTCACGTTTGCCATAGTCCATGTGCCCGAAAACGGGCTTTCCGTCGACTACCTTCACATCGTTGGTAAAGAAATTGGCAATGTCTTCATAGGCCGACCAGTTCAGTGGCACGCCCAGCGCATAGCCGTATTTGGCGAGAAACCGCTCCTTCAAGTCCTTGCGGTCGAACCAGTCGGCGCGAAACCAGTACAGGTTGGCAAATTGCTGGTCCGGCAACTGGTACATCTTGCCATCCGGTGCCGTGGTGAAGGACGTGCCTATGAAGTCCGGCAGGTCCAGCCCAGGGTTGGTGTATTCCTTGCCAGCGCTCTGTATGAAGTCAGACAAGGGCACCACCGAGCCATAGCGGTAATGGGTGCCAATCAGGTCGGAGTCCGAAATCCAGCCGTCGTACTCGGATTTGCCACTTTTGATGGCCGCGTAGAGCTTATCGACCAGGGCTCCTTCGGGCATGATGTCATGCTGAACCGAGATGCCGGTGATTTCCGTAAACGCCTTGCTCAGCGTGCGGGACTCATAGTCATGGGTATCGATTTTCTCGGAGACCACCCGAATGGATTCGATGCCCTGGCGCTTGAGGCGCTCTGCGGCCAGGATGAACCACTGCATTTCACGAAGCTGCTGTTCGCGCGTCAACGTCGAAGGCTTGAACTCCTGGTCGACCCAACGTGCAGCGGACACGGTATCTGCCATGCCGGTGGCCGAAGACCAAAGCGCCAAGGAGACCATCCCGACCAAAATACGCATCCTGCATGCCTTTCACGATGACCCTGCGCCGACGTGCCAACTATGCATGGGACTATACGCGCGAACGGGCCTTGCTTGAAGCGCGAGAAAGCGGTTGGGGATTACCTTCGGCTAAAGCGCACCAGCCCCGTGGAGAGGCTGGTACCGACCACGATGACCACGCCGCACAACAGCATCCACGGCGTGACCACCTCGCCCAGCAGCAGCACGCCGTAGATCAGCGCAAACACCGGTATGGCAAAGGTCACCGACAGCGCGCGCGCCGGTCCCGCCCGCTCGATCAGCCGGAAATACAGGATGTAGGCCACGCCCGTGCACAACACGCCCAGCGCCACCACGGCCAACCAGGCGTTCAGCGACACGGCGTGGTCGGGCCAAAACCACCAGGCCAGCGGAAGCAGGCCGACTGCCGCCCCCAACTGGCTGCCGGTGGCCGACACCAAGGAAGGCAGTCCGCTCATATAGCGCTTGGTGAAGCTGGCCGCAATGCCATAGCACAGTGTGGCCAGCAGGCAGGCCAGCACGGCCCAGCCGCTGGCGTTCCCCGCAGCATCGGGCTGGAAGCTGGCCTTGTCCCAGGCCAGCAGCGCCACGCCCGCAAAGCCCACCACCAGGCCCACCATGCGCGAGCCGCTGGGCCGGTCCTTGAGCCAGAGCCAGGCGATCACCGCACCGAACAGCGGAACCGTGGCGTTCAGGATGGAGGACAGCCCGGTCGAAATTGTTAGCAGCGCATAGCTGAAGCAGGCAAAGGGAATGGCCGAGTTCAGAATGCCCACCACAAAGGTCAGTTTCCAATGCTGGCGCAGCGCCGTTCCATGCCCGCGCAGCAGCAGGATGGGCAGCAAAAAGAGCGCGGCAATGCCGACTCGCACACCGGCGGTCGGAAGAGCGCCCAGCTCGCGTGCGCCGATGCGCATGAACATGAAGGACGCGCCCCAGATCGCCGCCAGCAGCACGAAGTCGATGAGCCATGGCTTGGTCGGGGCGGTGGCTTTGGCGTTCACAGATGGCTCTCCAGTTGCAGCAGCGCGACCTTGCGCGGCAGGCCCCCGGCATACCCCGTCAGGGCGCCATCGCGTCCGACCACCCGGTGGCAGGGGACGATGATGCTGATGGGGTTGCGGCCAATGGCACCGCCCACGGCCCGCACGGCGCTGGGGTGGCCGATGGATTGGCTGATGGCGCCATAGCTGGTGGTCGCACCAGGCGCGATATCCAGCAGACTGCGCCACACCTTTTGTTGGAACGCGGTGCCCCCGCTCAGGTCCAGCGGCACATCGAAGTGGCGGCGCTGTCCGACAAAATACTGCGCCAGCTCGTCGCAGGCCAGGCGCAGGATGGGGTGGGTGGGGGCCAGCGCCCAGACGCTGGTGTCGACCGCATGCTTCTGGCCATCAAAGCCGGCCCATACCAGTGCGTCGTTGTGGGCCGCCAGTGTCATGGGCCCCCATGGACTGGGGAGGTTGCAACGCACCGGTGTGGAATAGAACTTCATGGTAAATGTGGCACTAGCCCTCGTGAAATATGGATATAAAGCTATCAAAACAATAGCTAATGTGAAACTAAACTGGCCCAGCCGCGCACCACGGCGTAGCTGCGCCAGGGCTTCCAGCGCTGGGATGCGGCCTCGGCGGCCTGGGCTGCCTGTCTCGGGTTGTTGGCGACTTGTACGCCCAAGGCTTTTTGCAGGGCCACGTCACCGGCGACAAAGGCGTCGGGCCAGCGCAGCGCCCGCATGGCAATGTACTGCGCCGTCCACGGGCCAATGCCGGGCAGTGCCTGCAGCGCGACCAGCGTGGTGGGGACATCCACGCCGGGTTGCAGCACCACATCGCCATGCACCACAGCCTGGGCCAGGGCCTGGATGGCCCGCTGGCGTTGGCGCACGATGCCCAGTTGCCCCAGTTCATCACCGCCGGCCTGCAACAGCGCCTGCGGTGACGGGAACAGGCGGCGCAAGCCCTCGACCGGCGTGGGCATATCCGTGCCAAAGCGCTCCACCAAGCGCGCGCCCAGCGTGCAGGCCGCGCGCACCGTGATCTGCTGGCCCAGGATAGCGCGCACGCCCAGCTCGAAGCCGTCCAGACAGCCGGGTACGCGCAGTCCGTCCAAGCCGGGAAAGTCGTCCTGCAGGCAGGGGTTGATGGACCAGGGCTCGGCGTCCAGGTCCAGCAGCGCGCGCGCCCTGGCCAGCACCTGCGGCAGCACCGCTCCCAGGCTGTTGCTGATGTGAAAGACCACTGTGCAGGTATCGAGTACAAAACGCGCCTGCACCCAGCCGGTGTGCGTGTGCCCCGCCACGGTGAGCGACAGTGTGCGCGCCAGCGTTCCCAGTGCCGGGTTCACCGCCTCGACCCCGGCGATCTGGCGCATGGCAAAAAAGCCCAGCATGGCCGCCACGTCGTAGGGCGGGCGGTACGAGCCCTTGAGCACAATGCCGGTCTCCTGTGGCAGCGCGTTGGCCGGGCCGCGCGCCTTGCGCAGCTGGCGGGGTTGCAGTCGGTAGTGTTCGACAAAACTGGCGTTGAAGCGGCGCACGCTGGAGAAGCCGCTCAGCGCCGCCACCTGGGTCACCGGCAGCTGCGTATCGGTCAACAGGCGCTTGGCCATCAGCAGGCGGCGGGTTTGCAAGTATTGCAGCGGCGACACGCCCCAGTGGGTCTCGAAAATGCGGCGCACATGGCGTTCGCTGACGCCCAGCCGGGCCGCCAGATCGGTCATCGATGGTGCGCCGTCGCTCCACAGCGTGGGCTCGTCCAGCAAGCGGGCGGCCTGCTGCGCCAGGATGGCGGACGCGTCGTGCGTGGACCACGGCTGGGTTAACCCGGTGGCATTTCCTGTGGGTATGCCCGTGGTCGGCGTCGCACTTGGCGCCAGTTCGGGCCGGCAGCGCAGGCAGGGGCGATAACCGGCGGACTCGGCCTGGGCCGCGAGGGTAAAGAACTGGCAATTTTCCCGCCGCGGCGTGCGCACGCGGCAGACCGGTCGGCAGTAAATGCCGGTGGAAGTGACGCCGGTGAAAAAGCGCCCGTCAAACCGCGCATCCCGCGCCTTCATTGCCAGGTAGCAGGCGTCGCTGGCGCTGTTGGCGTCCTGCGTGGCGATCGGATCTGGGGTGGCGGTGGACATGGTTTGAATCATACGCAGGGCGGCGGCGAGGAGTAGCCGTTTTCGGACCTGTGAGTGGTGTGGCGTCTACTCGGCGCGGGCTATAGTTCAGCGCACTTTCCCTGTTGGGGCCCATTTTCTCAAGCGGTGATCGAATGAATGTTTACATTGCCTTCTTCCGGGCCATCAACGTCGGTGGCAAGAATTCATTGCCGATGAAGAGTCTGGTTGGCATTCTTGAGGGCATGGGTGCTGCCAAGGTCAGGACGTATATCCAGAGCGGCAATGCGGTGTTTCAAAGCGCGGAAGAGAACGCCGCACGACTGTCCAGCCAACTGGCGGCCGAGATCAGGAAGCACCATGGGTTCGAGCCGTTCACCCTGGTTCTCGGCCTTGAAGCACTCCGACAAGCATGCGCGGACAACCCCTTCCCTGAGGCCGAAGCCGACCCCCAGAGGCTGCATCTCGGCTTTCTCGCCTTCAAGCCCCAGCGGCCGGATGTGGACAAACTGTCCAGCCTGAAGAAGGCCAGCGAACGGTTTTACTTGAGCGATGGCGTGTTCTATCTGCACGCACCGGAAGGCGTGGGCAAATCAAAGCTCGCTGCAAGTGCCGAGAAATTCCTGGGCGTGCCGATGACGGATCGCAACTGGAGGACGGTTTGCAAGGTCCTGGAACTGGCGGAGGATTGAAGTGGTCACCGGTTCCAGGAACAGAGGGGTGTACATCATTCTTGGCCTTTTATTTGGCGGGGTGGGTATTCACAACTTTTACGCGGGCCACAAGGTGCGCGGTGCCGTCAAAATTGGAATCTTTCTGATGGCTTTTGCCGTAGATGCCTCCCTGCGCTTCTACACAGGTTTCGCAATCGTGGCCCTTGCACTCTTCTGGTTTTGGGCGCTGATCGAAATCATCACCGTTAAAAAGGATGCTGGTGGGAGTTCCATGTCCTAGTTTCGCGGGGGGAGTTTGACTGCGACTCGTCCATGCCACGCACCTACAATCCCAAATTCAGGCAAGGCAGCAGCCATTCAGCCATTGCGATCGACTATTTGCACAGGGAAAAACACATGCACATTTCACCCAGCATCTTCAAGGCCTACGACATCCGTGGCATCGTACCAATCACTATCAATGAAGACATGGCGCGCGGCCTGGGTCGTGCGTTTGGCACGCTGGCCATGGCCGAAGGGGAAACCACGGTCGCCATAGGCCGCGATGGGCGCCTGAGCGGCCCCGCCCTGGCCGAGGCCCTGATGGCCGGTCTGCAGGACGCGGGCGTCACCGTCATCGACGTGGGCATGGTCACCACGCCCATGCTCTACTTTGCTGCCAACACGCTGTGCCACAGCGGCATCCAGGTCACGGGCAGCCACAACCCCAAGGATTACAACGGCTTCAAGATGGTGCTCGGTGGCCGCGCCATTTACGGCGAAGAAATCCAGAACCTGCGCACCCTGATGGAGACCGAGACGTGGAAGCTGCAGCCCGGCGGCGCACGCCAGAGTGCCAATGTGCTGGACGCCTACCGCGAGCGCATCGTCGGCGACATCAAGTTGGCGCGCCCCATCAAAATCGTCGTGGACTGCGGCAACGGCATTGCTGGGGCATCTGCACCCGACATCCTGCGCGCCATTGGCTGCGAAGTGACTGAGCTGTTCAGCGAGGTGGACGGCAACTTCCCCAACCACCACCCCGACCCCAGCAAGCCCGAGAATTTGAAGGACCTGATTGCGGCCCTGAAAGCGGGCGACGCCGAGCTGGGTCTGGCCTTTGACGGCGACGGTGATCGCCTGGGCATCGTCACCAAGGATGGCACCAACATCTACCCGGACCGCCAGATGATGCTGTTCGCCCGCGATGTGCTGACGCGCGTACCCGGCGGCACCATTTTGTTTGACGTGAAGTGCTCGCAGCGACTGGCACCCACGATTGCGGCGGCAGGCGGCGTGCCGCTGATGTACAAGACCGGCCACTCGCTGATCAAGGCCGAGATGCGCAGAATTGGCTCACCGCTGGGTGGTGAGATGAGCGGCCACATCTTCTTCAAGGAGCGCTGGTACGGCTTTGACGATGGCACCTATGCCGGTTGCCGCCTGCTAGAGATCGTCAGCCGTGTGGCCGATGCGGGGGTGATGTTGAACGACCTGCCCACCAGTTTCTCCACGCCGGAACTGAACGTGAAGTGTGCCGAAGGCGAGCCCCACAATCTGGTGGAGCAACTGGTTGCCAAGGCGGCTTTTGCTGCTCCGGCAACGATCAACACCATTGACGGCATCCGTGTCGACTGGCCCGATGGTTTTGGCCTGATTCGCGCGTCCAACACCACGCCGGTGCTGGTGCTGCGCTTTGAAGGCCACACCCCTGAAGCGTTGGAGCGCATACAGGCCGACATGCTGGCCCTGCTGCGTTCGGTCAAACCCGACGCCAGTTTTGCCGAGGCCGCGCATTGAGTCAGGAGATCGCCGATAGCGACCCACATGCGAAGCGTGGGGGCAATATCCGGGTTTTGATTGTCAAGCTGTCGTCACTGGGCGATGTGGTGCACGCCATGCCGGCGGTGCAAGACCTGCGCGCCGAGTTGCCCGGTGTGCAAATCGATTGGGTGGTGGAGCGGGCCTTTGCGCCGCTGGTGGCGCGCTGCGAGGGTGTGGGCCAGGTCATCCCCTGCGAACTGCGCCGCTGGCGCAAGCAACCGTTCGCCGCGCAGACGCGCGTGCAGTGGCGCACCTTCAAGGCGCAGTTGCAGGCCCAGGCCTACGACGCCGTGATCGACCAGCAAGGCCTGACCAAATCGGCACTGGTGGCCTGGCTGGCACGCACCTCGTCGGACGGTCGGCGCTTTGCGATGGCCAACCAGACTGAGGGTTCGGGCTATGAAGCGCCCACACGCTGGGTGGCCGATGAAGCGATTGCCCTGGAGCCGCATGTGCACGCGGTGCAGCGCGCGCGCCTGTTGTGTGCGGCAGTCTTTGGCTACACCGTGACCGGCCCGGCACGGTTCGGGCTGGTGCCCGGCGCGCAGGCGGCACATGTGCCTGCGCAGGCCGGTCACAGTGGCTATGGCGGCAATGGCTTTGCCGCCCGCAAACCGCGGGTGGCCCTGGTGCACGGCACGTCGCGCGCCGACAAGCAGTGGCCGCTGGCGTCCTGGGTGGAGCTGGGCCAGCGTTTGAACCACAGCGGCTTTTCCGTTGCGCTGGCGCACGGCACGCCCGCCGAGAAGGCGACCAGCGAAGCCATCGCTGCCGAGCTGGATGACGCCTGGGTCTGGCCGCCCATGGGGCTGGACGCGTTGACCGACACCATGGCGCAATGTGCCGGTGTGGTCGGGGTGGACAGCGGCCTGAGCCATATCGCCGTGGCACTGGGCCTGCCCCATGTACAGATCTACAACTTTGATACGGCCTGGCGCACCGGGCCGCATGCCACCCAATTCCAAGCCGACGGGGCCGACAAAGCCGTGCAACAGGTCAGTGTGTTTGCGACGCCGCAGCCCAGCCTTGAGGCGGTCTGGCAGGCCTGGGAAAGCCTGGATACACCGGTGTTGTGCAGATGATGGTGCGGGCGCTGTACTCCGTGGTGATGTGGCTGCTGCAGCCGCTGGTGCGCGCCAAGCTGCGCCGGCGTGCGCGCGACGAACCAGCCTATGGTGAACATGTCGCGGAACGCTTTGGCGTGTATGCCGACCCCACACCCATTGAGCTGCCCGTCGCTCCGTCGTCCTCTGCGCAGGTTGTCGGGTTTTATGTCTGGGTGCACGCTGTGTCGCTGGGCGAAACGCGGGCTGCCGAGGTGCTGGTGGACCAGCTGCGCGCGGCCCTGCCGGGCATGCGCCTGCTGCTGACCCATGGCACGGCCACCGGGCGCGCGCAGGGAGTCAGTCTGCTGCGCGAGGGCGATGTGCAGGTCTGGCAGCCGTGGGATACACCGGGTGCCGTGCAGCGGTTTCTGCGGCGTTTTCGCCCCCGGATCGGTCTGCTGGTGGAAACCGAGGTCTGGCCGAATATGGTGGCGGCCTGCGCGCGTGCCCGCATACCCCTGTGCCTGGTCAATGCGCGCATGAACGAGAAGTCGCTGCGCCAGTCGCTGCGCCTGGGCTGGCTGGCCCTTCCGGCCTACCAGGGCCTGCGCGCGGTCTGGGCCCAGACCCCCGACGATGCCCAGCGTCTGCGCCAACTGGGCGCTCCGGTGGTTGGCATCACCGGCAATGTGAAGTTTGACGCTACCCCTGATGCGGTGCAGTTGGCGCAGGGGCAGGGCTGGCGCGCGGCGTTGGGCCGCCCGGTTGTGGTGTTTGCCAGCTCACGCGAGGGTGAAGAGGCTCTTCTGCTGCAAGTACTTAAAGAGAATCGTGCTCTAGACCCCGTGGAATATGCGAAGCACGCTACTAAAAATATAGCGACCAGCGTTCAATGGCTGATCGTGCCCCGCCACCCGCAACGCTTTGACGCGGTGGCTCAGTTGTGCAAGGAGCAGGGTTTCAGCGTGTCCCTGCGCAGTACCTGGTTCGACGCGCCCGCGCAAGCCGACATCTGGCTGGGTGACTCGCTGGGCGAGATGGCGCTGTATTTCGGATTGGCGGACGTGGCCTTGCTGGGCGGCAGTTTTGCACCACTGGGTGGGCAGAACCTGATTGAAGCGGCGGCCTGTGGCTGCCCGGTGGTGATGGGGCCTCACACCTTTAATTTTGCCCAGGCGGCCGAGTTGGCGGAGGAGGCAGGGGCTGCCTTTACCCGCGATGACATGGCGCAGGCTGTCGACACTGCGTTGTCACTGGTGCGGTCGGAATCTGACTTGGCAAAGGCCCAAGCCGCTGCCCGTGCGTTGGGGCTGGCCCACCGCGGCGCGGCGCAACGCACCGCGCTTGCCGTGCAACAGCTTTTGGGTTGAGGGGGCCTAGCCGTCGCCGGGCCGCCCCAAGACGGCGAGCGCCCCCTTGGGGGGCAGCGCAGTACGCGAAGCGACTAGCGTGGGGGCCTACTTATTGCGCCAGCTGGCTGTTGATCGGTTGCAGATCATCGGCCTTGAGTGTGCCGCTGGCCTGGCGCAGCTTGAGCCCACCGACCAGGACGTCGTAACGGGCCTTGGCCAGTTTGGCCTTGGTGTCAAACAACTGGCTTTGTGAATTCAGCACGTCGATATTGATGCGCACACCCACCTGGTAACCGAGTTTGTTGGCGTCCAGCGCGCTCTGGCTGGATGCTTCTGCAGCCTGCAGGGCATTGACCTGCGCCAGGCCGGACTGCACACCAAAGTAGGCCGTGCGGGTGCCCTGTCCCACGCTGCGTCGGGCGTTTTCCAAGTCGGCGCGGGCTTTCTCTTCCAGGGACATGGTCTCGCGGATGCGGTTCTGCGTGGAAAAGCCGGCAAACAGGGGCAGATTGAAATTCACGCCGATGGTGCCGACATTCACGCGACTGTCGCCAATGGACGATGACGAGCCACTGCTGTTGTTGATGGCCGAGTAGCTGCCCACCAGATCCAGTGTGGGTTTGTGGCCGGCGGTGGCCTTTTGGGTTTCCAGACGGGCCACTTCCAACGCCACATCAGCCTGCTGAATACTGGGGTTGTTGGCCTGCGACAGGGTGACCCACTGGTCCACATCGGCTGGTTGCACCGGGCTCAATACCACGGGAGCTTTCAGCGGCTTGGGCTTGACGTTTTGCTGGCCGACCAGCTGGTTCAGTGCCAGGGACTTCACCAGCAGGTCGTTTTCTGCGGCGAGTTCCTGCGCCAGCACCAGGTCGTAGCGGGCCTGGGCCTCGCGCGAGTCGGTGATGGTGGAGGTGCCCACTTCGAAGTTGCGTTTGGCCGATGCGAGCTGCTCGGCTACGGCGGTCTTCTGGCTCTTCAGGAACGTCAGGCTGTCGGAGGAGGCCAGCACGTCAAAGTAGGCCTGGCTCACCCGCACAATCAGGTCCTGCTCGGCCTGGGCCAACTGGGCCTGTGCCAGATCCACGGACTTTTTGCCTTGCGCGTAACTGGCCCAGTTGGCGGGCCGGTACAGCGGCTGCGATGCGCTGATGGTGCCGGTTTGGGTGCCGTAGCTGCGTGCCGGTGTTGGCTGCACTTCCTGGTTGGTATTGGTCGCCGAAATGGCCAGACCTGCGGTGGGCAGGATGGCTGCCTTGGCCTGGTCGGCCTTGGCCATGGTTGCGTCAAATTGCGCCCTGGCAGACTGGTAAATCGCATCAAAGCCCTGCGCAGCGGTGTACAGGTCAACCAGGCTTTGGGCCTGCGCCGGAACAGAGCAGGCGGCCCCCAATGCCAGCATCATGGGCAACAGGCGAAAGTTCGAAGCAGTAGGTTGGCGTGACATAGTGGTGTTTCTCGGTGTCATAAAAATCAGTATCGGGCGATGCTGGGGTCGACTTCTGCGGACCATGCATGGATGCCGCCCGCAATATTGGCAACGTGTTCAAACCCGCGGTTTTTCAGGAAGTTGGCAACCTGCATGCTGCGTCCGCCGTGGTGGCACAGGCAGGCGATGGGTCGCTGTGGGTCGAGCTCGGCAAGCCGCGGTGGAATGACGCCCATCGGAATTGCCAGCAGGGTGAACCCGTCAGCGGTGACGCTGGCCGTTTGCAATTCATAGGGCTCGCGCACGTCCAGCACCACGGGTTCTCCAACGGCGCGCACGCTGTTGAGCCAGTGGGCCAGGTCTTTGGGACGAACTTGTGCAACCATGGATGCCTTGCTGTGGGGCTTAGAGTTTGAAGCGCGAAGGCTCAGGAAAATTGCGCAAACGGGGCGCGGCGGTGTCCCAGCTTTGCACGGTGCGGAAATCGGTTGCGCTGTTGCGGGTGACGATGGTGGCACGCATCACGGGTTCGTCGCCCACGATCGCGCCCAGGCGTCCACCTACTTTCAGCAGGCTAAGCAGGCTGTGCGGCACTTCGGCGACCGAGCCACTGAGAACGATGACATCAAAGCTGCCGTCCGCGGCAGTGGTTTTTGCGCCGTCAGCCTGACGGACTTCGACGTTCTGGATGCCGGCATTGCGTAGGTTCTCGCGGGCCATCGCGGCCAGTTCTGGCACGATTTCCAGGGTCACTACGCGCTGGGCCTGTCTGCCCAGCAGTGCAGCCATGTAACCCGATCCGGCGCCAATTTCCAGCACTTCATCGGTGGGCTGAATGGCCAGGTCTTGCAACAGCCGGGCTTCCAGGCGCGGCTCCAGCATGCACTGACCCAGTGCCAATGCGTCTTCGCCTGAGCCCATGAGTGGAATCTCCAGGTCAGCAAACGCCAACCCCTTGTGCGCCGGGGGCACAAAGTCCTCACGCTTGGACGTGGACAAGAGTTTGAGCACCGATGCATCCAACACATTCCACGGGCGAATTTGCTGCTCAATCATGTTGAAACGGGCTTTTTCGATGTTCATTTTTGGATACTCCATGGGGTATGTTGGTGGATTGTAGTCAATTTTACTTGGCCGGTGTTTTCGAGTGGGCTGGTGCGGTGCTGATGAGTCCATTCAAAAGGGTTTCGATCTGGACGGCAATGTACTGATCCGGGTCGATCTCCATGTCGGTGTCATGGCATGCTGCCCAGGAACTTTTCCACGTGGCCAGGAACAGCATGGGCGCCAATACGGTGTACACGCCATATTTCTGGTCGATGGCGCGAAACTCGCCGCTGTCCACCCCACGCTGGAATATGCGCTGCAGCAGTTCATGGCCGGGCTTGATGACTTCCAACTGGTAGAACGCGGCGAGTTCTGGGAAGTTGCCCGCTTCGCTCATCATGAGTTTGATGATGCCCGATGCCTTGGTGGAGCCAATGTGTTTCCACCAGGCCCGCACGGCGTAGCGCAGCATATCGGCGCTGCTGCCCTGGAAATGGTCGAGTTCGACGTTCCATTCACCGAATCTGCCCGAAATATTCTCCCGCACGACGGCCTTGAACAGCTCTTCCTTGCTGGCGAAGTACAAAAACAAGGTTCCTTTGGACACGCCTGCGCGCTTGGCCACTTCTTCCGCACGGGTCGCCGCATAGCCCTTTTCGACGAACAACTCCAAAGCCGCTGCCAGCAGCTCGCCCGGGCGTGCATCCTTGCGGCGCTCGCGCTTGGCGCGCACCGTGGCGGCAATTTCACACAAAGGGCAAGAAGTGGACATGAAGTTACTGACTGAATGGTTATTAGTTTACTGTATGGACCCCTGTAGGGTCAAGGTCTTGGCGACGAGCTACCGATAGTGCATGACGAATGGCCGAAAGAGGCATACAGGCGGAGCATTGCCTATTGTCCGACTGAATTTGTATGGCATTGTGGTTCTTGGTTGACGAGGATCAACACCTGCCCCACTTCATCAGCGTATCTTCCGCGGCACCGCAATGATCGCATGGTGCGGCTTGCATCCCCGGGCACCTTTTTATGCAAAACCTTGAACCCAACACTGACAACATGGCGCCACCGCCTATGGAACTGGTGTGCCCCGCTGGCAGCCTGCCGGCCCTGAAAGCCGCCGTTGACAACGGCGCCAGCTGTGTCTACCTCGGCCTGCGCGATGCCACCAACGCCCGCAACTTTGCAGGTCTGAACTTTGACGAAGCGGCCATTGCCAACGGCATCGCCTACGCCCATGCACGGGGCTGCAAAGTCTTCATGGCACTCAATACCTATCCGCAGGCCGCCAACCCCCAGCTGTGGCAAAGCGCGGTGGACAAGGCAGTGGACCTGGGCGTAGACGCCGTGATCCTGGCCGACCCGGGCCTAATGCAATACGCGGCTACGCATTACCCCAAGCTGCGCCTGCATCTATCGGTGCAGGGCTCGGCCACCAATTTCGATGCCATCAACTTCTACCGTGAGCAGTTTGGTGTGGTGCGCGCCGTGCTGCCGCGCGTGCTGTCGCTCACGCAAGTGCAACAGGTCATCGAGAAGACGCCAGTGGAGATCGAGGTGTTCGGTTTTGGCAGCCTGTGCGTGATGGTGGAAGGGCGCTGCGCGCTGTCCAGCTACGTCACCGGCGAGTCACCCAACACCCATGGCGTATGTTCGCCACCCAAGGCCGTGCGCTGGCAGGAAACGCCGCAGGGCCGGGAGTCGCGTTTGAACGGCGTGCTGATCGACCGTTACGCGCCGGGCGAAAACGCTGGCTACCCCACGCTGTGCAAGGGGCGCTTTGATGTGGGAGATGATGAAAACTACTACGCTATCGAGGAGCCCACCAGCCTGAACACGCTGGAACTGCTGCCCCAGTTGCTGAAAATGGGCGTGAAAGCGATCAAGATCGAAGGCCGCCAGCGCAGTCCCGCCTACGTAGCCCAGGTCACCAAGGTGTGGCGCGAGGCCATGGACCACTGCATGGATAACCCGCACCGCTACGCGCCCAAGCCCGTCTGGATGAGCGGGCTGGACAAAGTGGCCGAGGGCCAGCAGCACACGCTGGGTGCCTACCACCGCCCGTGGAAATGACCATGAAACTTTCTCTCGGACCCCTGCTGTACTACTGGTCGCGCGAAGCCACTTTCAGTTTTTACGACACCATGGCCACCACGGCGGTGGATGTGGTGTATCTGGGCGAGGCCGTCTGCTCGCGCCGCCATGAACTGCGTCTGTCCGACTGGATGGACATTGCCAAACGCCTGCGCAGTGCCGGCAAGGAAGTGGTGCTGTCGACCCAGGTGCTTTTGGAGTCAGGTGCCGAAGTCGGCACCATGCACAAGATCACCGGCAATGGCGATTTTCTGGTGGAAGCCAACGACATGGGTGCCGTGCAATGCCTGGCTGGCAAAGTGCCGTTTGTCGCCGGGCCGCACCTCAATATCTACAACCTGCCCACCCTGCAATGGATGACCGGGCTCGGTGCCACGCGCTGGGTCATTCCGCTGGAAATGAAGCGCAGTGATCTGGCCGTGATCCAGCAGGACCTGCCTGCGGGGATGCAGACCGAGGTGTTTGCCTATGGCCGCATGCCGCTGGCGTTTTCGGCCCGCTGCTTCACCGCGCGGCACCGCAACCTGCCCAAGGACGA
>CAINUX010000128.1 GCA_903853895.1 uncultured beta proteobacterium
CGGCACACGGCCCGCCTTGACATCTTCATACCAGAGCTCATGGTGCTCTTTGGCCCAGGTCTCATCCACGTAGCCGGTCCGCATGCCCTGCAAAGCCCCTTCCGTACCCAGCGTACCCAGGTAGATGTGGCCCATGAACAAAACGACCATCAGGACATTTGACGCCGAATGCACCATGTGTGCTATCTGCATGGTGCTGCGCGAATAGTCGACACCGGGTATCAGCTTATCCATAACCAGACCAGAACCAACTACCACGAGACCGAGAACGAACACACCGGCCCAGAAAACCACTTTTTCTCCCGCGTTAAAACGACCGGATTTGACTTCGTGTTCAGAGAACATGCCACCGCCCTTAAGCAGCCAGTTCAGGTCGCCCTTGGCGGGAAGGTTGTCGCGCACAAAAGTCACGATCACGACCACCAGGGATACGGCAAACAAGGGGCCGGCAAAATTGTGGGCGTTCTTGAGCACAAATGCCAACCAGCCAAACATCGTAGTGCCGATGATGGGCAACAGAAAAAACTTGCCAAAAGCCATCACCAGCCCTGAAATAGCCAGAATGCTGAATGCTGTTGCGTTCAGCATGTGGGCCGAACGCTCAAACGGCGTAAACCGTTCTATGAGACGCCCAGTCGGCTTGCCATGCAACTTGAAGGCGCCGACGCGCCAGTAAAACAGGGCAATGGCCACCAGAACAATCAGTATGAATGAACCTCCATAGGGAATAAGCCAGTTGTTGCGTACCTGGCGCCAGGCTTCGCCGGCATTGGTCAGGCGCGACCCCGGGTATTGAACGAAAGGCTGGATCAGATTTCCGGCTTCCGGTGCCTCACTCTTGGGCAGGCTGCTGGTGCCTGTGGTGCCACTCCCCACCTGGCGCCACATGGGCGCATTGTTGCCGGGCTGAACCTTGCCACGCTCGCCATTGTTCTGCTTCGCGTAGTTAGGGTCGGTGCTAGCCTCCGGTGCGACGTCCATGATGTTGGCGCTCTGCACTGCAGCGGTTGGTGCAAGAGGGGGCGCAGAAACAGGCGCTGGCTGGGTCTGGGCAATGGCAAGTCCCGTCAATCCCCATGCCAGCAGCAGTGATGCCAAAGATAAGCGCAACATGGTGTGCCTCTCAGTTCACTTTGGAATAGTCGTTCTGACCATTTTGCTGACGCGCCTTCAGGTGCTGCTCCCAGGCAGTCTTGTCGCCCGCTTTCCAGCCGGCTGCGACAAATGCGCTGCCCGTGCCCGCGTATGGCGGCGAGTCAGACTTCGGCATGCCCAGGGTCTGCGGTTTTTCACCGCAGGCAACGAGCATGGTGAGAGCGCCAGAAATAACAAGAAGGTGTTTCATGATTTGGCTCCTGTCTCAGCGGGCTGGCCCGCCTTCTTGGAACCATAGGCTGTACCCCAGCCCCAGACTTCAGCGCCCTTGCCGCGCTGCACCACACGGTTGCGCAGAATGTCGGCCACCACGTCGCCATCGCCGGCCAACAGTGCCTTGGTTGAACACATTTCGGCGCAGGCCGGCAGCTTGCCTTCGGCCAGGCGATTGCGCCCGTATTTCTCGAACTCGGCCTGGCTGCCGTTCTCTTCCGGGCCACCGGCGCAGAAGGTGCACTTGTCCATTTTTCCGCGCACCCCAAAGGTGCCCTGCGACGGAAACTGTGGTGCCCCAAAGGGGCAGGCATAGGAGCAGTAGCCGCAGCCAATGCACACATCTTTATCATGCAGCACAACGCCTTCATCTGTCTTGTAAAAGCAGTTGACTGGACACACCGCCATGCAGGGTGCGTCGCTGCAGTGCATGCAGGCCACCGAGATGGACTTTTCGCCGGGCACGCCGTCGTTGAGCGTGACCACGCGGCGGCGGTTCACGCCCCAGGGCACCTCGTTCTCGTTCTTGCACGCCGTCACGCAGCCATTGCATTCAATGCAGCGCTCCGCGTCGCAAATAAATTTCATGCGTGCCATGGTTATGCCCTCTCTACATTGCAGATCGTTGTCTTGGTCTCTTGCATCATCGTGACGCTGTCGTATCCGTAGGTTGTCGCCGTGTTGATAGCCTCACCCCGCACCACGGGATAGGCACCCGCTGGGTAGTAGGCCAACATGTCAGCCCCTTGCCACCGCCCGGAGAAGTGGAAGGGCATGAACACCGTGTCCGGGCCCACGCGCTCGGTCACCATGGCCTGCACGTTCAGGCGTGCACCGGTGGGTGTGCTGACCCAGGCGCGCTCACCGTTGCGAATGCCCTTTTCTGCTGCCACCTTGGGGTTGATCTCGATGAACATCTCCTGCTGCAGCTCAGCCAGCCATGGGTTGGAGCGGGTCTCTTCGCCACCGCCCTCGTACTCGGTCAGACGCCCGGATGTCATGATCAACGGGTACTTCTCATGCACCTTGTCGGTAATGTTTTTCTGCTGCACGGTCTTGTAAAGGGTGGGTAGACGCCAGAAGGCTTTCTTGTCGTCGTGCGTGGGGTACTTGGCCACCAGGTCGGGGCGAATGCCGTACAGCGGTTCGCGGTGCTGCGGAATCGGGTCGGGAAAGTTCCACACCACGGCGCGGGCCTTGGCGTTGCCAAAGGGGTGGCAACCATGCACTTTCAACACCACGCGCTGGATGCCGCCAGAGAGATCGGTCTTCCAGTTCTTGCCTTCGGCAGCTACCTTCTCGGCTTCGGTCAGATCGTCCCACCAGCCCAGCTTTTTCAACAGCACATGGTCAAACTCCGGGTAACCGGTCGTGATGTCGGCACCCAACGAGTGCGAACCGTCTTCGGACAATAGGCTCTTGCCATCGCGCTCCACGCCAAAGTTGGCGCGGAAGTTTCCGCCACCATCCATGACGTGTTTGGAGGTGTCGTACAGATTTGGGGAGCCAGGGTGCTTGATCTCGGCGGTGCCGTAGCAGGGCCAGGGCAAACCGAAATAGTCCCCGGTCATGTCGTAGCCGGTCTCCTTGTCCTTGCCGCCCTTGCAGCGTAGCGTCTTGACGTCAAACAGGTGCATGTTGCGCATATGCGCCTTCAGTCGCTCCGGGGTCTGGCCGGTGTAGCCAATGGTCCAGACGCCTTTGTTGATCTCGCGCAAAATGTCTTCTGGCACCGGCTCATCCTGGTCCTTGACCTTTTGCATCTTGTAGTTCTTGGACAGCTCCTTGCCAAAACCCAGGCGGTCGGCGAACTGCTGCATGATCATGTGGTCGCTGCGGCTTTCCCACAGCGGCTCAATCACTTTTTCACGCCACTGAATGGATCGGTTCGACGCGGTGACCGAACCCGACGTCTCGAACTGAGTGGCCGCGGGTAACAGGTAGACCGCGCGGTTGGGATTCAGATCCTCTGGCTTGCCGGGCATGGCTGCCATGGCGGCGGTGGCCGACGGATAGGGGTCCACCACTACCAGCAAGTCCAGCTTGTCCATGGCGCGCTTCATCTCCAGACCGCGGGTCTGTGAGTTGGGCGAATGACCCCAATAGAACACGCCGCGCAAGTTGGAATCCTGGTCGATCAGCTCGTTCTTTTCCAGCACGCCGTCTATCCAGCGCGACACGGTGATGCCGGGCTTGCTCATCATGGCGGGCGAAGAAAACTGTTTCTTGATCCACTCAAAATCCACACCCCAGACCTTGGCGAAATGTTTCCACGAGCCTTCCACGATGCCGTAGTAGCCGGGCAGTGAATCGGGGTTGGGGCCTACGTCGGTGGCGCCCTGCACGTTGTCGTGGCCACGGAAGATATTGGTGCCACCACCCGACTTGCCGACATTGCCCAGCGCCAGTTGCAAAATGCACGACGCACGCACCATGGCGTTGCCAATGGTGTGCTGGGTTTGGCCCATGCACCAGACCAGCGTGCTGGGCCGGTTGTCGCTCATCATCTTGGCGACCTTGAAGACCTGCTCCTCTTTCACGCCACAGGCTTCTTCGACCTTGTCGGGCGTCCACTTTGCTAGAACTTCTTCCTTGACCTTTTCCATACCAAAGACGCGGTCGTTGATGTACTGCTTGTCTTCCCAGTTATTCTTGAAGACGTGGTACAGCACGCCAAACAGGAAAGGAATATCCGAGCCCGAACGGATTCGCACAAACTCATCAGCCTTGGCCGCGGTACGGGTGAAGCGCGGGTCCACCACGATCATCTTGGTACCGGTTTCCTTGGCGTGCAACATGTGCAACATGCTGACGGGGTGCGCTTCAGCGGCATTGGAGCCGATGTACATCGCGCACTTGCTGTTCTGCATGTCGTTGTACGAATTGGTCATCGCACCGTAGCCCCAGGTGTTGGCAACACCGGCCACCGTGGTGGAGTGGCAGATGCGCGCCTGGTGGTCGCAGTTGTTGCTGCCCCAGAAGCTGACGAACTTGCGCATCAGATACGCCTGCTCGTTGTTGTGTTTGCTGGATCCAATCCAGTAGATCGAGTCGGGTCCACTGGCCTTCTTCAGGTCCAACAACTTGGCGCTGATTTCTGTCAGCGCCGTGTCCCAGCTGATGCGCTCATACTTGCCGTTGACCAGCTTCATGGGGTAGCGCAGGCGGTATTCGCCATGGCCGTGCTCGCGCAGTGCAGCGCCCTTGGCGCAGTGGGCACCCAGGTTCAACGGTGAATCAAACACCGGCTCCTGGCGCACCCAGACGCCGTTCTCCACCACTGCATCCACCGCGCAGCCCACCGAGCAGTGCGTGCACACGGTGCGCTTGACCTCAACCTTGCCTTTTCCCAGCGCCACCTCACCGGTAGCGGCCTGCGCTTTCTTCACCAGCGTCAGTTGCGAGGCCGCAAGCCCCACGCCGACACCCAAACCGGAGCGACGCAAAAACCCGCGACGATCCATTGTCGGCAGGGCTTGCGCCAAACCGCGACGCAGGCTATGCACAAAGGGGGAGCGCGGGGTAACGCCCGACGCTTCAGATTTTTTGGTTAGCAACATGGTTGTCTCCGAAAACCGGGAGGGGAAAAAAGCAAAATCAGACCAGGGTCGTCTTGTAGTACTGCTTGACGTGCGCACTCAGTTCGTAGCCACCCCCGCGCGTGGGCTTGGCCTTGGGCACGGGCGCCTGCGCAACCGGCGCTGCCACCGGCAACACACCCACCGTGGCCGCCAGCGCACCAACGGTTCCTGCGCCGACAAACAGGGAGCGACGCGACAGCTTGGAAGAGGACGAAGGCATGAACGGTCTCCTGGTGTAGTTCTCGCGTATGCACGGAACTGCATAGCTTGGTTGTTGCGCAATCTATCAACAAGCGCATCAATCAACAAGTGGGCAAACCCTCGCGCCAAGCGCCGCCAGGCACCACGTCCATCTTTGCGGGTCAACACCGCCACGCAGGGGGGCTCCACTCAGGCGACTTTAAAGCAGTTTCCATGCCAATAAACCCCAGACACCACGCAGAGCAAGTCCGAGAGTGAGAAGAACGCTCCTACTTCAAGAAACTATGCACCAAAACCATGGAACCGCCAGACTGCGCAGCCGCACACGACAAGTTGTCGCAAATCTGAGGGATGTCGGCACGCATCGCGCCCGCAAGTTCACGCAAAGATCTGCATCCCTAGGGCGCGATTTATATTTTTACCCGACTAAATTACTCGGGTCTATCGATAGAATTCAAACGCCATATGACCACCCCCTCCATCCCAACCGTGCCCGAAACTGCGCCCACACGACCCGTCGAGGGGTGGCCAGACTGGTCCATTTTGATCGTGGACGATGAGCCCGGCATGCGCAACTTTCTGGTCAAGACCCTGGTGCCACGCTGTCGCACAGTGCTGAGCGCCGGCAGCGCGGAAGACGGCGCCCAAATCCTGCAGGTGCAGCATGTGGATCTGATCATTCTGGACATTGCCCTGCCCGGTTTAAGCGGAGTGGGCTGGCTCAAGGCACTACGCGAAGGCGGCTTCCGTGGCCACGTCATCCTGATCACGGCGTTTGCGGATCTGGATACCGCCATTGAAGCCTTGCGCGCCGGTGCATCGGACTTCATCCTGAAACCGTTTCGCGTCCCGCAGATGCTCAACGCCATCAAGCATTGCTTCGAATCCTCACGTCTGCAGCGCGAAAACTTCGTGCTGCGCCACACCTTGTCGCGCCAGACCGGCAGCGCTTCGGGATTGATTGGCAGCTCGGCCTACATGCGGGCCTTGCGGGAAACGCTGACCCGGGTAGCGGCCGTCGACAGCACCGTGTTGCTGCAGGGCGAATCCGGCACCGGAAAGGAGTTGGTCGCCCGCGCGCTGCACGCCCTGAGCCCACGCGCCAGCGGGCAGTTTGTGCCGGTCAACTGCGCCTCCATGTCGCCCGAGCGCATGGAGAGCACCCTCTTTGGTCACGCCAAGGGCGCGTTTGCCGGCGCCGCCACCGCGCGCGACGGCTTGTTCTATTACGCCCAGGGCGGCACGCTGTTTCTGGACGAAGTCGCCGAACTGGCGCTGCCGCTACAAGCGGCCTTGCTGCGGGCGGTGGAAGACCTGCGCGTGCGCCCGGTGGGCAGCACACAGCTGGTGCCGGTGAACGTGCGCATCATGGCGGCCACCAACCGGTCGCTGCAGCACGAGGTGGAAGCCGGGCGCTTTCGCAAAGACCTGTACTACCGCCTGCAGGTGGTGGACATTGCGCTCAAGCCCCTGCGCGAGCACAAGGAAGATATCGCCGACCTGGTGCAGCACTTCATGGAACACCTCTTGCCCGGAAAAGGTGCGACACCACTGCACATTACCGCCGCGCAGATGGACTACCTGATGCAATACGCCTGGCCCGGCAACGCGCGCGAGCTGCGCAACCTGATTGAACGCTCGCTGATCCTGGGTGAACTTAACGTCTCGGCGCTGTACGGTGCAGCACCCTCCTCCGCCAGTGCCGCAGAACCGGTGGCCACCAACCTGCAGACGTTGGAAAAGCAGCACATCCAGTCGGTGCTGGACTCGGTGCAGGGCGACAAAACGCGTGCCGCCGAGCTGCTGGGTATCTCGCGGCGCACGCTGGAGCGGCGTTGCGCAGAATGGGCGGCCCCATGAGTGCGTCTTCGGTGTCACGCCGGCTGTGGCATGACCTGTCGGTGCGCCACAAGTTGATGGTGTTGTCACTGCTGCCCCTGGTAGTCGTGTTACCGCTACTGGTGGCTGCCCTGGTGATCTGGGGCAATTCCGCCTTTGACCGTTTGCTCATCACCAAGGTGCGCAGTGATCTGGCCGTGGCGCATGGCTACTTTGGGCAGGTACAAAATGATGTGGGTTCGGGCACACAGGCTATCGCCGGATCCCACGCATTGATCCTGGCAATCAACGGCAACAGCGCGCCCGCGCTCAAGGCACATCTCACACAGGCCCAGCAGCGTCTGGGCTTTGACTTCATCAACCTCTACGGTCCCCAGGGTCAGCTGTTGACAGCCAGTTGGGATACTGCCCACCCTGCGCCACCCTCCACGCCCTTCGCCCTACCCGCTCACGCGCTCACCGAGGAGACCACGGCAAGCATCCAGCGCCTGGGCCACAGCCAGATGCTGGATCTGGCACCGCATCTGGGCGCGCGTCTGCACATCCCCATCATCCCCACTGCCAGTGCCGCCCCCAGTGGGCGCACGCACGAGGACCAGGCGCTGGTCATGCTGTCCACCGCGCCGGTGCGCGATGCTGCGGGACAGGTCGTGGCCTGGGTGCGCGCCGGTGTGCTGCTGAACCAGAACCTGCCCCTGATCGACCACATCAACAAAATTGTCTACCCCGAAGGCTCGCTGCCGCTAGGCAGCGTGGGCACGGCCACGCTGTTTCTGGACGATGTGCGCATCACCACCAACGTACGCCTGTTCCAGGACCAGCGCGCTATAGGCACCCGCGTCTCACAAGCCGTGCACGACGCCGTGCTGCAGCGGGGCGAAACCTGGCTGGACCGCGCCTTTGTAGTTAACGACTGGTATGTGTCCGGCTACGAACCCCTGGTGGATGGCGCAGGCCAGCGCGTGGGCATGCTGTATGTGGGCTATCTGGAGACTCCCTACCGCATGACCAAGTACGGCATCCTGGCGCTGATTGTGGGCATTTTTGCGGTAGCCATGGTGCTGGCAGCCTGGTTCTCAGTCCGCCGGGCCCGCAGCATTTTTCAGCCCGTGGAGCGCATGAACGCCACCATGCGCCGCGTGGAGGAAGGCGAGGCCGGTGCACGCGTCTGCGAAGTCGTGGCCCATGACGAACTGGGCGCGCTGGCCAACCACCTGGACCAGCTGCTGGACCTGATCGCCGACAAGACAGCGGCCCTGCAGCGCTGGGGGGAAGAGCTGGACGCCAAGGTCGCCGCGCGCACGCGGGAGCTGTCACTCAGCAACCAGTCCCTGCAGCAGGCGCAGGCGCAATTGGTCAAATCAGAGAAACTGGCCGCCATCGGTCAGTTGACCGCCAGTGTTGCGCACGAAATCAACAACCCGATTGCGGTGATACAGGGCAACCTGGACCTGGTGCGCGAGATGCTGGGCGAGCACGCCCACCCCGTGCGCACCGAGCTCCAGCTGATGGACCAGCAGGTGGACCGCATGCGCCTGATCGTGACCCAACTGCTGCAATACGCCCGCCCCAACGACTACGCGGGCTATGTGGAAGCGGTGGATGTGAACGCTGCGCTCGACAGCTCACTGGTGCTGGTAGAGCACCTGCTGGCGCGCACCCGCATCACTGTTGAACGCCAGTTGGATGCCAGCCTGCGTGCCCCCATCAACCGGCAGGAACTGCAGCAGGTACTGATCAACCTGATGATCAACGCCATCCAGGCCATGCCCGAGGGCGGCACGCTGCGCCTGTGCACCCGCGACCAGGCCGACCGCCAAGGCCGCCCCGGTGTCATGGCCGAGGTCTGCGACACCGGTGCGGGTCTGATTGATGCCACTCGGGAGCGCCTGTTCAGCCCGTTCTTCACCACCAAGAACGATGGCAACGGCCTGGGACTGTGGATCAGCGTGGGGCTGGTTGAGCGCTACGGTGGCACCATCCATGCGGCCAACCGGCGCGATGTTGACGCAGGGGGCGAAGACGTCAACGGTGCCGTGTTCGGCGTCTGGCTGCCGTGTGATGCTCCATCGCCGTGACCCTTACGCCAGATGGGCCGCCGCGATCAGGTCGCGGGTATAGGCCTGCTGCGGCGCTGAAAACATCGCCAGCGTCTCGCCCTCTTCCACCACGTCGCCGTCCTTCATGACCATCACCCGGTGGGCCATGGCACGGATCACCGCCAGGTCATGGCTGATGAAGATGTAGGACAGTCCGCGGCGCTGCTGCAGCTCGGCCAACAACGCCAGCACCTGCTGCTGCACCGACGCGTCCAGTGCCGAGGTGGGCTCGTCCAGCACCAGCACCTCGGGCTCCAGCACCACGGCACGGGCGATGGCGATGCGCTGGCGCTGTCCCCCCGAAAACTCGTGCGGGTAGCGCTGCAGCACACCAAACTGGCCGTTCTTCTCCGACAGGCCCACCTCGTCCAGAATCGCCAGCACCTTGCTCTGGTGGTCTTCACGGCTCAGATCGGGTTGGTGCAAGGCCAAGCCTTCACCCACGATCTGGCCCACGGTCATACGGGGGGACAAGGACGCAAACGGGTCTTGCAGCACCACCTGCATGCGCTTACGCATCTGGCGCAGCGGGCCGCGTTCGGCGTTGTCAATGCGCTGCTGGCACATAAAGACCTGCCCGCCCGACAGCGATTGCAGCGCCAGCAGAGCCATGCCCAGCGTCGTCTTGCCGGAACCCGACTCGCCGACGATACCCAGTGTTTCGCCACGGTGCAGGCTCAGGCTGGCACTTTTTACTGCGTGAAATTGAGTGCTCGAAAACCACCCCGCTGCCTGGGCAAAACTGACCCGCACCTCACGCCCCTCCACCAGCACCTCCGCAGTCGGGGCCAATGGCTGCACGACACGCTCGGGCCGCGTGGCCAGCAGGCGGCGCGTATAGGCGTGCTGCGGGTTGCTGAAGACCTCTTCGGTCACACCCAACTCGACCAATTTGCCGCGCTCCATCACCCCCACCCGGTCGGTAAACCGGCGCACCAGGTTCAGGTCATGCGTAATGAACAACAGGGCCATGCCGATCTCGCGCTGCAATTCCTCCAGCAAAGCAAGAATTTGGGCTTGCACGGTCACATCCAGCGCCGTGGTTGGCTCGTCGCAGATCAGCAGCTTGGGTCTACACGCCAGGGCCATCGCAATCATGGCCCGCTGGCGCTGCCCGCCGGACAGCTGGTGCGGGTAGAAGTCCACCCGCAACTCGGGCGAAGGGATGCCCGTGCGGGCCAGTAGCTCGGTCGCGCGGGCGCGGGCGGCTTTCTTCTGCAGTCCCTCGTGCAACTCCAGCACCTCACCAATCTGGTGTCCCACCGTATACAGCGGGTTCAACGCAGTCATGGGCTCCTGGAAGATCATGCCGATCTGCGCACCCCGCAGAACCTGCATCTGTTCTTCGGAGTACTGGCACAGGTCATTGCCCTCGAAGCCGATGCTGCCGGACGTGGTGGCCGCGTCCACCAATCGCAGAATCGACAGAGCGGTGATCGACTTGCCCGAGCCGGATTCACCAACGATGGCGAGCTTCTCTCCGGCGTGGATGGAAAAAGAAACATCGTCCACCACCGTGGTGGCACCGAAACGCACAGTCAAATGCGCAATGTCTAACAAAGGGGTGCTGCGCATATCAGGACTTTCTCGTATCAAAGGCATCGCGCAGTGCATCACCAATAAAGGTCAGCAGCAGCATGGTCAGGGTGAGCAACACAAAGGTCGGGAAGATGATCCACCAGGCATCCAGATTGGCCTTGCCCTGCAACAGCAATTCCCCCAGGGATGGCACCGAGGCCGGTACGCCCAGCCCCAGAAAATCCAGCGAGGTCAGGGCCAGGATGGCCGAGCTCATGCGAAACGGGATGAAGGTAATCACCGGCGTCAGCGAATTCGGCAGCACATGGCGGCGGATGATCTGCAGGTTGGACAGGCCCAGTGCCCTCGCCGCCTTGACATATTCCAGTGAGCGGTTGCGCAAGAACTCCGCCCGCACGTAGTCGGACAGGCCCAGCCAGCTCCACATCGACAACAGCACCAGCAGCAGGGCCAGCGACGGCTCAAAAATAGCCGCAAAGATGATCAGGAAATACAGCTCCGGCACGGCACCCCAGATTTCAACCACCCGCTGCAGCGTCAGGTCGATGCGCCCGCCAAAGTAGCCCATGATGGAGCCCATGATGATGCCGATCGTCGTGCCCACCAGCGTCAGCGCCAGGGCGAACCAGATGCTGACCCGAAAGCCATACAACAGGCGGGCCAGCATGTCGCGCCCCTTGCTGTCGGTGCCTAGCCAGTTCTTGGCGCTGGGTGGCGCCGGCGGAGCCGCCTTGGTGAAGTAGTCGGTGGATAGCGCCGAATGCGGATTAAACACCGTCACAGCCCAGTTGCCCGGCTTTTCCAGCAGCTCCGAAATATAGGGGTCTTTCCAGTCTGTGGGCGTTGCGAAGTCACCGCCCAGCGCCTTCTCGCTCGGATTGCTCAGGATGGGAAACAGCAGTTGCCCCTCAATGCGTGCGACCAGGGGCTTGTCGTTGCTGAACAACTCCGCGCCCGTGGAGACCAACAGCATGACCACAAAGATCCACAAGGACCAATAGCCCATGCGGTTGCGTTTGAAGCGGGCCCAGGCACGCTGTAGGGGAGAAAGGGAAACGGCGCTCATTTGCTCACGCTCCCGAATTGCACGCGGGGATCAACCACGCGATACAGAATGTCAGAGACCAGCTTGGTCACCACGGCGATCAGGGTAAAAAAATACAGCGATCCCAACACCACCGGAAAATCCCGCCGCACGACAGCTTCATAGCCCAGTAGGCCCATGCCGTCCAGAGAGAACAGGGTTTCGATCAAAACCGAGCCAGAAAAGAATGCACCTACAAAAGCCGCTGGGAAATGGGTCACCAGGGGCAGCAGCGCGTTGCGGAAAATGTGCCGGTACAGCACTTTTCTTTGCGACAGGCCCTTGGCACGCGCCACCAGGACATACTGTTTTCGAATCTCTTCCACAAAGGTGTTCTTGGTCAGCATCGTGATCACGGCGAAGCTGTGGATGGACAGACAGATCAGCGGCAACGCCAGGTGCCAGAAATAGTCCTTGATTCGTGCAAACCAGCCCAACTCGGCCCAGTTGTCACTGGTCAGGCCGCGCAGCGGAAACACCTCCCAAAACGTGCCTCCGGCCAACAGCACAATCAGAAGAATGCCGAGCACAAAGCCCGGTATGGCGTAGCCCACCAGCACGGCCATCGTCGTGGCCGCGTCAAAGCGCGACCCCTCGCGCCGGGCCTTGGCGATGCCCAGGGGCACCGACACCAGGTAGGACAACAAAAAACTCCACAAACCCAGGCTGATGGAGACTGGCAGTTTCTCCTTGATCAACTGCCACACGTCCTTGTTGTGCATAAAGCTGCGGCCCAGGTCGAAGCGCGCGAAGTTGACCAGCATGTCCACATAGCGCTCGTGCGCCGGCTTGTCAAAGCCATAGAGCTTCTTGAGTTCGGCAATCTGCTTGGCGTCCGTGTCACGCCCAGCGCGGTAGCCGCCGGTGTCGCCACCGCTACCGGCGCGGGACTCGGCCATGATTTGTTCCACCGGGCCACCCGGTACAAACTGCACCACGACAAACGTGATGGTGAGAGCACCCAACAGCGTGGGCAACATCAGCGCAATGCGCTTCAAAATATAGATCAGCATAGGGATAACTCGGGTTGAAGCACTGGCACGTTATGGGGTCGCAGATTTTGCATCCAGCGACCTGTCCCACCAGGTCCACAAGGGCCAGGGCAGACTGTGTTCATCCGGGATGCTGTCGATCTGGAAATAGCGGGCCTGAACTTTGGGAATGCCAAACTTGTTCCAGTACGAGGTGGGCTCGGTTTTTGTAAACAACTGCGGTATTTGCCAGTGGTTCCACATGATGACGCGGTCCAACGCGTGCGAGGCCGTCAGCAGTTCGTCCATCGTCGACGCCGCGCCAATGCGCTCGATCAATGCGTCAACTGCAGGACTCTTTACGCCACGGTAATTATTGCCCCCCGGCACATCAGCATTAGCACTGCCATACAGAGTGCGCAGATCACCAGGGTTGGGCAAGGTGAACTTGCCTTCCACAATGATGACCACGTCGTAATCAAAACTCTCCAGGCGGCGCCGGTATAGTGAAAAATCTACCAGCCGCTCGGTGTACTGGATGCCCAGTTTCTTCAGATTGCGCTCAAACTCCGGGTTGCGCCCGACCTGCTGGGGCTCCAGATACTCCATGGTGAAGGCTTCACCTTGGGCATTGCGCAATACGCCGTCATCTGCCACCGTCCATCCCGCTTGGGCCAACAATTGCGCTGCATGTTTCAGGTTGTCCCGCAGGGCGTTCGGGTGTGTGTCGTTGCGTGGCGCCCTGAACGCTGGCCCGAAGACCGTCGTGGGCAGTTGGGCCCGAAAAGGCTCCAGCAACTTGAGCTCGTCGGCAGACGGCTCCCCGCTGGCGGCAAACGCCGTGTTGTTGAAAATGCTGTTGGCGCGGCTGAAAGTGCCAAGGCGGTTATAGGCCTCAAAGTCCCAGGCGTGCATGATGGCTTCGCGCACCCGGATGTCCTGGAACTTGGGCTTGCGCAAATTGAAGTCGATGGCCTGCAGCATGCTACCGGTTTCCACCTGCCAGGCCTTTTTCCCAATCCGTCCGTCATCCCACTTGGGGCCTTTGTGGACGCGGGCATACGAACGAGCCGACATCTCGCGCGTGATGTCAAACTCACCGGCCTTGAATGCCTCGCGTTTCACATCCAGGTCTTTGTACATGCGGTACGCGATGCGGTCGAAATTGAAATGCCCGCGACGCACCGGCAGGTCACGCGCCCAGTAGTTGGGATTGCGTTTGAATTCGATGCGACTAGGCATCTGCAAGTCGGCAATCGCGTAAGGGCCGCTGGTGATCGGTTGCTCCTCGACCACTTCTGCCAGCGGTTTTCCGCCGCCCCATTTGCGCGAGAAGACCGGCATGGCGCCGACCGAATACACGGAATCGAGTGATCGGTCCTTCAGATCAAACCGCACCGTACGGGCGTCGACCACCACCACGCCTGAAACCCCAGCCAGAGAAGTCACGATGGATGGCAGCACGAGCTTACCGTTGAGCCGCTTAAAACTGTCGGCAACGTCCTCGGGTGTCACGGGGTCGCCATTGTTGAAGCGCGCCAGCGGATGGATTCTGAAACTGATGGACGACAGGTCCGGCGCCACCAGCATGGATTCGGCTAGCAGGCCGTACATGGCCTGAGGTTCATCCATGGAAAACGTGCCCAGGTGCTCAAACATGAACATGGCCAAACCAGCCGGTGCCACACCCTTGATGGTGTAAGGGTTCAGCTTGTCGATGCTGGTGCGCCGGTCCGGATTGCCCAGACGCAGCAGGCCGCCCTTGGGTGCATCGGGATTGACGTATTCAAAATGGCGAAAGTCCTTGGCGTACTTGGGGGGCTGGTAGGCGGACAGCGCATGCTCCCAGGTACCGGTGGGCACGGGCGCCGCAAGCGCTGCACCGCATCCGACGCAAAGGAAGACCAGCCTGCCAAACCAGCGCAGGGCCGCACGCGTCAGACGGTCTCCTAGCAGCGAAAAAGTGGGGAAAATAGACATGTTTTTTTGATTTCGCAACAAGCGACGAACGAAGGGCATGATTCAAACCGAAACTGAGCCGCGGTTTGCCTATCGTTTACCCTTGGTGAACTGAGCAAGGTCTGTGCCAGACCGGGCCACAATCTCTTCTGTTCAAATGGATGGCGAAACGCTACAGTCAAATAAAAAGGTGAAGGAGGGTTGAGTATGTTCAAATTTCTAAAGAGCGGCATTCCAAAGAACGTAGCCGGACCCAGTGTGACGACAGACTCAAGATCGATGTCGCTGGACTCGAGGTCGATGTCGCTAAACAGCACGCGGGAAAAGAGCGACATCCAAAGGGAACTCATCCAGGTCGTACTGAAGGACACCTTGCGTCGGCTGGGAATTCCCTTCGATTGGCTGTCCTGCGAGGTGATCATCATTCCGCACGGCATTGGCATCGAAGAACTGCACATCCAGTTGTCGCTGATGAAGTGGCAGGAAACTTTCCTACGCTATGGACCGGCGCTGGAGCGGCAGTTACTGCGCGGCCTGGACCGCTTTGATCCATCGGTTGACCATTCAAAGTACATCGTTTCCTGGCGTTTTTCACCCGATTGCGGATGCCCGTTCACGGTGATGCCGCCACCCAGCTTCTGGACGCACACGGAGAAACCGGTCGAGGTTGTTGAAGAAGCGCCGTCCATACTGGACCGGCGGCACACCAAGCGGCCCCCGAGGCCGCTGGCACCACAACCGCAGGCTTTTGCACCGCACCCGCCACCACCCGACGACGACGACGACTACGAACGTACGCAACTGTCTCCGTTACGCTAACTCAGGTCAGCATGTCAAAACCCTGGGCCTCTACCGCCACAAAGGCACGCGTCAAGTCTGCGACGGCGGCGTAGAAGCGGGCTTTGGGGTGGGCTTGCACGGCATCGCACATGCGCGTGAACCAGGGCTGTAAATGGGCCGCAAAGAATGCTTGCTGGTGGGTCAGGTTGGCCACGGCCACATCGTCCCCTGCGATCAGGTAGCGCATCACCTCGCACAGGTAGGCCACGTGGTCCTCGGTTTCTGACATGGCGTCATCACGCGCCAGCCCCAGTGCGGCAATGTCGGTGCGCAACGCAGCCAGCGGTTTTTCGTTCAGAAAACCGCTCAGGTAAAACGAGCCAAACAGATAGACCTCGGGCTTGCCGACCCCACCAAACAGCGTGGTGTATTCGGCGGCTATTGCCCCATCGTCGCTGGCGCGCGCCGCGCCGACCAGGGCGCGCCAGGGTTCTTCCAGAAAACCGCCTGGCGCCGGGGCATCGGTCACGGCCACGCGCAGCTGCTCCAACAGATCCGCCGTGGGTGGCGCGTAGTACAGGGCGGCCAGCAGTCCATAGAGCTCGGCGCGGGCCGTTTCTTCGTCCAGGCCGGCGGAGGAGATAGGGGCTTGTGTCATGGCAGTATTGATTTGGTTTTTATCGGATGTCGGTAATACGAACTTCGTTCTCAGCCGAGTAGATGTCGATCACGCGGCAGTCGCCGCACATTTTCAGGCGGTCGGCGGCGGCGCCCTGGAACATCGCGTGGCCTGCCAGTTTGCCCAGCATGGCCTCAATGCCTTTGAGCGTGCCAAAGGGCTTGCTGCAGCGGATACACGCATAGGGCTGCATGGCGTTGAGGACCACCGCCTCCTTGCGCTGTGGGCTTAAGGTGAACTGGGGCAGCAAGGCGAGCGCGTTCTCCGGGCAGGTTTTGACACACAGGCCGCACTGCACGCAGTTTTTCTCGATGAACTTGAGCTGGGGCGTTTGCGGGTTGTCCTGCAGCGCGGCCGACGGGCATGCGTTGACGCAGCTCAGGCACAGGGTGCAAGCGTCCTTATTGATGGCCAGCGCGCCCAGCGGTGAACCCTTGGCAGGCAGAGCGATGGCCTCAGGTTGCAGCGGCGCCTGCGCCACCAGGTGGTCCAGCACCAGCTCCAGCGTGGCCCGCTTGTCGGCCTGCACGGCAAAACCGGCGCGTTGCGCCACGCCCTGCGCCGGGGCGGCCTGCAAATCGGCGTCCAGCGCGGCCAGGTCGCGGGCATCGCGGGCACGCAGCAGGCGAAAATGGATACCGCTGTAGCCCAGGCCGGTGAGCAGCGCCTGTGCTACATCCATCTGGGTTTGCAGCGCCTCACGGTACTGGGGCGCATCTTCATCAGTCAACAGCACCCACACCTGGGATGCGCCATAGGCCACGGCCGCCAGCCACACCTCCAGCCCCAGCGATGCGCTGTGCCACAGGGCCAGCGGCAGCACGCGTGCCGGCACACCGCGAGTGGCAGGGTCGAGGCGGGCGGCGCGACCCAGGTCTCCCAGCAGGCGCGCTCCGCCCTCTTGGCTGTGCAGCAGTATGGCCGCATGTTTTCCACCGGCACGGGTGTACGTGGACAGCAGCGTCTTGAGGGTATTGCCCTGGTCACTGGCGCGCGGGTAGGCATAGGTCAGTGCGCCGCTGGGGCACACCGTAGTACAGGTGCCGCAGCCCACGCACAGGTTGGGATTGACCACGATCTGCTGGCGCTTCGCGTCCGAGCGAATGGCTGAGGCCGAGCACACGTCGATACAGGCGGTGCAGCCGAT
This sequence comes from uncultured beta proteobacterium, assembly GCA_903853895.1. Classification (GTDB taxonomy): domain Bacteria; phylum Pseudomonadota; class Gammaproteobacteria; order Burkholderiales; family Burkholderiaceae_C; genus Allorhodoferax. The sequence goes on from CAINUX010000128.1 coordinate 17,248, forward strand.
CTGGGTGTTGCGCGTGTGCGCGCAAATCTTCTGTTTGTAGGCAAAGAAGCGCGGCTTTTCAAACTCACCCACCAGGCCCTGCAGGCGCACGATGGCCGTCATCAGGTCGGTGCGTGCGGATGCGCTGCTGCCCACCGAGCAATAGCCTTGTGGCAGCGCGTGCTGGCTAAAGGCCGGTGTGGCGCGCAGGTCCAGCACCAGGTCGAAGCTTTCGGTGTGCGTTTGCGGCGCCCGGCTGAAATCGATGGCACCTGCCGCGCCACAGGCCGTGACGCAATCCCGGTGCGATTTGCACAGCGCGCTATCGATCTGGTAGTCGAAACCGATGGCGCTTTCGGGGCAAGCTGCCACGCAGGCATTGCAACGGGTGCACAGGTCCAGGTCGATGGCGTTGGTCTGCGTCCATGTCAACTCGAAGGCGCCCAGCCAGCCGGTCAGTTGGTCCAGCCGCCCGGCGAGCACCGGAAAGCGCCGCGCCTGCTCGCCGCCGTTGTCACCCGCGCCCGTGCTGAACAGCGTGACGTCCAGTGCGTCGGCCAGCAGCGCGGCGGCCTGTTCGGCGGCGTCGAGCGTGCCTATGACCAACACACGCCCAGCGCTTGTATAGCTGACGGTGGGCACGGGGTCGGGCAGAGGCAGGTGCGCCGCCGCCAGCAGGGCGGCAATCTTGGGGCTGGCTTGGGACGCGTCCTTGCTCCAGCCACCGGTTTCGCGGATGTTGACGAAACGGATAGGCACACCCGCTGCGCCATCGGTCTGCGCCGCAATTTCCTGGAACAGGCGAATTTCCTGGGTGCATGCCACCACCACGTCCTCCCCCGAGGCCAGCGCCTGCTGGAAGGCGCCCGCCTCGCGCCGGCACAGCGTCGTGTGCAGGGTCAGTGGTTCATTCAGCGCCGCGCCCAGGGTCTGGCTCGCCAGGGGCATGGTCCGGTTGCAGTCGCAAATCAGTGTGGGCATGGTCTTGTCTCGTTGTCGTTATAGGTTCACCCGCGGTGGGCGGTACTGGCGCGGCGGGCGGGGCGCTTTCCGGCTCTTCGTCCACCAGCTTCAAGAACTGTGCGCTGGCCATCTTGCGCAGCATGGACAGCGGCAGGGGGTCGGCTTGCGAGTAGTCGTCGATGTAGGTATCGAGCCGGTCCATGACGTTGTAGTGCGGGTCGGTAAACAGTTTTTTCATCGCCGCGTTGCGCACGGCGGGGTCGACTCCCTTGGCAATGAAGGGCTTGAAGTCGGAGTCCTGCCCCAGTGCCTGGGCCTCTTGCAGGGTGGGTGGCGGCGGTGCGGCGGGTGCTGCCGGAGTGGCATCGGATGCCGAAGTTGGAGTCGGAGTCGGAGCCTGAACTGCAACCGGCGTGGGCAAGAGTGCCACCGTGGCGGTCGGCGCCGACTTTGCCGCCGGCTCGGGCTCCGCCAACGGCTTGCCCTGTCGGGCGTCAGCCTTGCGCTGCGCCCAGCGACCCAGAAAACCGTCAGCCATGGCGCTCTTTACCCGCACCGCTGCCGTCCCCGGGCCCGTGTTTCTTCTCGGTAGTGATGGAGACAGGGTTGCCAAAGCGGTCGGTCAGCGACTTGAAGCTCTCGGGCCGCTTGGGCCGCTTCACCTCGGGCTGGTAAAACTCGGCAATAAAGGCCTTGAGCCACTCCACTACCGGCTGCGGCGCGGCCACCTGCTCCACGGTTTCCTGCGCGTCCAGCCAGCGGCTGGCGTCGTGGTAGCTCAGGCTGACGACCACGGGCCGCGGGATGGGTTCGTCCGACACCGTAGCCTCGTCTTCCATGCGCCACAGCACGAACCAGCAGGGTGCCGGGGTGGTGGCGTTGAGCTGGTAGCCCTCGGTATCGTCTTCAAACAATTCGACCCGGTAGCCCCCGTGGATCCAGCGTTCCCCGCTATCATTTTTATAGAGAAGCCGGGGCCCGGCGCCAAAGCCCGGCTCCTGCAACACTACATCATCGAGCACCCAGCGCCAGGTTTGCCAACGGCTCATGGCACCCACCACGCGCTCCTTGCGCAGGATCACGGCCACTTCCAGAGCGGGGCGTTCGGCGGTCATACGCGTGTCAGGTCGTCTTGCTGATGGTGATGGACGGGAACTTGCTGGAGAAATCCTTGTTCCGCGCGGCAATCGACACCGCCACCTGGCGCGCCACAGCCTTGTAGATACCGGCCACTTCGCCATCGGGGTCGGCCACCACGGTGGGCTTGCCGCTGTCGGCCTGCAAACGGATCTGCATGTTCAGCGGCAGTGCGCCCAGGTAGTCCATGCTGTATTCGGCCGCCATCTTCTTGCCGCCATCGGCGCCAAAAATGTGTTCCACGTGGCCACAGTTGGTGCACACGTGCACCGCCATGTTTTCGACAATGCCCAGAATCGGCACGCCGACCTTTTCGAACATCTTGATGCCTTTCTTGGCGTCCAGCAGCGCAATGTCCTGCGGGGTGGTGACGATGACGGCGCCGGTCATGGGCACGCGCTGGCTCAGCGTGAGCTGGATGTCGCCGGTGCCCGGGGGCATGTCGACCACCAGGTAGTCCAGGTCTTTCCAGTTGGTCTGGCGCAACAACTGTTCCAGCGCCTGCGTGGCCATGGGGCCACGCCAGATCATGGCCTCGTCCTGCGCCACCAGGAAGCCGATGGACATGACCTGCACGCCGTAGTTCTCCATTGGGTCCATGGTCTTGCCGTCATCGGACTCGGGTCGGCCTTCAATGCCCATCATCATGGGCAGGCTGGGGCCGTAGATGTCGGCGTCCAGCAGACCCACACGGGCGCCTTCGGCCGCCAGCGCAAGGGCCAGGTTGACGGCGGTGGTGCTCTTGCCCACACCGCCCTTGCCCGAGGCCACCGCCACAATATTCTTGACCCTGGGCAGCAACTGCACGCCGCGCTGCACCGCATGGGCCACGATGTTGATAGTCACATTGACCGACACATTGGCCACGCCGGCGACGCCTTTGGCGGCGGCGATCAGGGCCTTGCGCAGGCCAGCAATCTGGCTCTTGGCGGGGTAACCCAGTTCAACGTCGAACGCGACGTCGCCATCGGATACGGTGAGGTTCTTCACCGCTTTGGTCGACACGAAATCCTTGCCGGTATTCGGATCGATCACGCTCTTGATCGCATCAAGGATCGCTTGCACTGTCACAGTCATTCAATTTCTCCTGAAGATGCCCATAGTCTATCGAACCCAACCCCAGCCGTAGCTGACAGTCGGATTGACCTGACGGGTGCAGGCTGATACGGGTTAACCCCCGTTTTTTCCATGCCACCATTGGGTTTACAAGCGCGCACCACATCCCATAATGGTTGCCATGCCCGCACCACTTTCCACCCACCGCCCGGCAGGCCTTTTGTTGACCGGCGGCGGTGCGCGGGCCGCCTACCAGGTGGGCGTTCTGGAAGCCATCGCCGACATCCGGCTGGCCTGCGGCGCTGGCAATGAGCCCAACCCCTTCCCCATCATCACCGGCACGTCGGCGGGCGCTATCAACGCCTCGGCATTGGCCTGCGGCTCTGACAACTTTGACGCCACCGTGCGCATGATTGCCAAGACCTGGCGGGAGTTTCACGCCGACCAGGTCTACCACGCTGGGCATCTGGCGATGCTGCGCTCGGGGGCCACCTGGCTCACGGTACTGTCCATGGGCTGGATCCTGGCCAAGTGGCGCCGGGTCAAGCCGCGCTCGCTGTTGGACAACTCCCCCCTGCACGACCTGCTGGCGCGCCTGGTGCCACTGGAGCGCCTGCCCGAACTGATCCGCCAGGGTCACATGCAGGCCCTGGCCGTGACCGCGTCGAGCTACAGCTCGGGCGAACACGTCACTTTCTTTGAGGGTGACAAGCGCCTGCAACCGTGGATTCGCAGCCAGCGCATTTCGGTGCGCGACAAAATCACCCATGCCCACCTGCTGGCTTCCAGTGCGATTCCGTTTGTGTTTCCGGCCACCGAACTGCACATCAATGGCCGCAACGAGTACTTTGGCGACGGCTCCATGCGCCAGTCTGCGCCCTGCTCGCCAGCAATTCACCTGGGCGCCGAGCGCATCCTGGTGGTGGGCGCGGGCCGCATGCATGAGCCCAAGGACGAGGAACTGGTGCCCAAGATCAATGCCTACCCGTCCATCGCGCAGATTGCCGGTCACGCACTGTCCAACATCTTCCTTGACGCACTGGCCGTAGATGTGGAGCGTGCCCGGCGCATCAACCAGACCATCAAGCTGGTCCCCGAGGAAGCGCGAAGGGCCAGTGCCTTGCGGCCACTGGAGTTATTGGTTATTTCCCCCAGTGAACGGCTGGACGAGGTGGCATCCAAACACATCGACGACTTGCCCCATGGCGTGCGCACCATGCTGGGCGGCGTCGGAGTCTCGTCCCGCAAGGCCGACGTCAAGGGCTCGGCACTGGCCAGCTACCTGCTGTTCGAGACCGGCTACACCACGGAACTGATGGCCCTGGGATATGCCGATGCCCAGCGCCAGCGCCACGAGATTTGCGGCTTCTTTGACTGGACCGACCCCGAGGCGGTTTGCCTGCTCGGCGACAGGCCAGAGACCGCCCGTGTGGAACGGCGCCAGGACCCTCTGCGGCTGCGGTGATTTTCGCGGCCCATCACTCCAACCCACGAGGATCAGGCGGCTTGGCTGTTCTGCGCAGGTAAAGGAGGAGCCCGCGCAGCGGGCGGGGGACACGGAGCAGAACAGCCAAAACGCCTGATCCGGCGCGCAACAAGGGGGGGGACTAAAATCTCAGGCTGTCTCCAGAAAGCCTCTCTCCATGCCACGCCAACTCTTCGTCACCACTGCCCTGCCCTACGCCAACGCCCCGTTCCACATCGGCCACATGATGGAGTACATCCAGGCGGACATCTGGGTGCGGTTCCAGCGTATGCATGGCAGCAATGTGCACTTTGTGTGCGCGGACGACGCCCACGGCGCGCCCATCATGATCGCGGCCGAAAAGGCCGGCAAGACACCGCAGCAGTTTGTGGCCGACATTGCAGCCGGGCGCAAGGAATACCTGGACGGTTTTCACATCAGCTTTGACAACTGGCACTCCACTGATGGGCCAGAGAACCACTTGCTGGCGCAGAACATTTACCGCGACCTGAAGAAGAATGGTCTGATCGACACCCGCACCATCGAACAGTTCTTCGACCCCGACAAGAGCATGTTCCTGCCGGACCGCTTCATCAAGGGCGAATGCCCCAAGTGCCACGCCAAGGACCAATACGGCGACAACTGCGAGGTCTGCGGTGCCGTCTACTCCCCCACCGAGCTGATCAACCCCTACTCGGCCCTCTCTGGCGCCACGCCGGTGCTGCGCACCTCGGAACATTTTTTCTTCAAACTCTCCGACCCGCGCTGCCTGGCCTTTCTGGACCAGTGGACGCAAAGCGGCGCGGTGCAGCCCGAGGTGCTGAACAAGATTGCCGAGTGGATCGAGCCCGGCGAGGACGGCAAGCCCAAGATGGGCGACTGGGACATCAGCCGTGATGCACCTTACTTCGGCATCGAGATCCCCGATTGCCCGGGCAAATACTTCTACGTCTGGCTGGACGCGCCCATTGGATATCTGGCCTCACTGCAGAACCGTTTTGCCAAGCTGGAAGGCGACGCCGCCAAAGGCGCGGCCGCGTATGAGTCCTTCATGGCCGACCCGGCCACCGAGCAGTACCACTTCATCGGCAAGGACATCATTACTTTTCACACGCTGTTCTGGCCGGCCATGCTGCACTTCAGCGGGCGCAAGACGCCCAACGCGGTGTTTGTGCATGGCTTTTTGACCATCAACAGCGGCGAGAAGATGAGCAAGAGCCGCGGCACCGGCCTGAACCCGCTCAAGTACCTGAGCCTGGGCATGAACCCCGAGTGGCTGCGCTACTACCTGGCCACCAAGCTGACGCCACGCAACGAAGACATCGAGTTCAGCCCTGACGACTTCATGGCCCGCGTCAACAGCGACCTGATCGGCAAGTACATCAACATCGCCTCGCGCGCCGCCGGCTTCATCAGCAAGCGCTTCGGCGGCAAGCTAGGCGCCGTGTCACCCGACGGTGCCGGTCTGCTCGACACCCTGCGCGAAGGGCAGGATGTCATCGCGGCGCTGTACGAGTCGCGCGAATACGCCAAGGCGCTGCGCGAGGTCATGCTACTGGCCGACAAGGTGAACGCGTATGTGGACGCCAACAAGCCCTGGGAACTGGCCAAGAAGGACGGCATGGAGGCGCGTTTGCACGACGTCTGCACGGTCTGCATCGAAGCCTTCCGCATGCTGACCATTTACCTGAAACCCGTGTTGCCGGCACTGGCCGCCAATGTGGAGATCTTCCTGAACAGTGGCCCCTTGTCGTTCGGAACGGCGAATGGCGGACTGCCTGTCGGCCACACCATCGGCGAATACCAGCACCTGATGCAACGTGTCGATATCAAACAACTCGATGCATTGTTTGAGGCTCCAGCCCCCTCCGCTGCAACACAGTCCGCTACTGAAATAGTAGCACCTGGTGGCGAAGCCCTGGCCCCCACCATCAGCATCGACGACTTTGCCAAGGTTGATCTGCGCATCGCCGCCATCCTGAACTGCGAAGCGGTCGAAGGCTCAACCAAGCTGCTGCGCCTGACTCTGGACGCTGGCGAGAAGGATGAAGCGGGACAACCTCGGATGCGCAATGTGTTTAGCGGCATCGCCAGCGCCTACAAGCCCGAAGACCTGGTGGGCAAGCTCACCGTGCTGGTGGCCAACCTGGCGCCACGCAAGATGAAGTTTGGCGTGTCCGAGGGCATGGTGCTGGCCGCCAGCCACGGAGATGAAAAGTCCAACCCCGGCATCTACATCCTCAACCCCTGGGCCGGCGCACAACCCGGCATGCGCATCCACTAAAGACCGCCGTGAGCCACCGCATCCATTGGTGGACCGACATCCACCGCAGCGCCCAAACCAATCTTCGATTGGGATGCACGCTGTGCGCGGTGGCCGGGGCCACCAACGCTGGCGGCTTTTTAGCGGTGGGGCAATACACCTCCCACATGTCGGGGATTTTGTCCTCGGTGGCGGACAACCTGATCCTGGGGCAAATCCAATTGGCGACCGCTGGCGTTGCGCTGGTCACGGCCTTTGTCGGCGGGTCGATGACGACGGCCTGGATGATCAATTGGGCCCAACGCCGCCAGATGCGCAGCGCCTTTGCACGGCCCCTGCTGGTAGAAGCCGCGCTGTTGCTGATCTTCGGCCTGTTTGGCGCCGCCATCAGCCACTTTGCAGGGCTGTTTGTACCACTGACCGTTCTGCTGCTGTGTTTCATCATGGGCTTGCAGAACGCCGTCATTACCAAGGTGTCCCACGCAGAAATTCGCACGACCCACGTCACCGGCCTGCTGACCGACCTGGGCATTGAACTGGGCAAGCTGCTGTATTTCAACCGCCCGCCGTTCACCCAGAAGGTTGTGGCCAACCGGCACAAGCTGCGCATACACGCGCTGCTGGTTGGCAGTTTTTTTGGGGGTGCACTGATAGGAGCCTTTGGTTTCAAGACCTTTGGCTACCTAGCTACAGTTCCACTGGCTTGGGTCCTGCTGGTTCTGACTTCAGGCCCCCTCTTGGCCGATATTCGAACCGGCCGCTTCGCGTCCGGGCCTGCGCAGACTTCACCACCCACCGCCGATGGCAACCCAAGCGTCTGAACACCCGCCCGCAAAGCGCATGCGCTGGTTTCACCCCAGGATCCTGGACACCTTGCCGGGATACAACCGTGACCGTTTCTTCAATGACTTGGGTGCCGGCCTGACGGTTGGCGTGGTGGCGCTGCCACTGGCAATGGCCTTTGCCATCGCCAGCGGACTCAAACCCGAGGCTGGGCTTTTTACCGCCATCATTGCCGGACTGCTCATCTCGATACTCGGAGGCAGCCGGGTCCAGATTGGCGGGCCCGCCGGGGCGTTCATCGTCATCGTGTATGGCATTGTTGAGCGCTATGGATTGGCCAACCTGATCATTGCCACCGCCATGTCGGGCGTGATGCTCTTTGCCATGGGTTTTTTCAGGTTGGGGACGCTGATCCGCTTCATTCCTATCTCGGTGGTCATCGGCTTTACCAATGGAATTGCGGTTTTGGTGGCGGTGTCGCAAATCAAGGATTTTCTGGGGCTGCAGGTCGTGGCCATGCCGGCGGATTTCTTTGGCATCCTGTCGACCCTGAATCAAGCCCTTCCCACCCTGCATTGGGAGGCGACCGCGCTGGCTTTGGCATGCCTGGGTCTGATCGTTTTATGGCAGATCTTCATTCCCAAACTGGCCAAACGATTCGACTGGGCTACCCACCTTTTGATGATTCCGGGCTCGGTCGTTGCCCTGGTGCTGGCCACGCTCTGCGTATCGCTGCTGAAACTGCCCGTAGAAACCATCGGCACACGTTTCGGCGGCATCCCTTCCGCATTGCCCGCATTGCAATGGCCGGACTTCTCGTGGGCTTCTGCACGCTTCCTGTTCATTCCGGCAACCACGCTGGCATTGCTGGGCGCCATCGAGTCCCTTTTGTGCGCGCGCGTGTCCGACGGCATGATCGATGACCGCCACGACCCCAACCAGGAACTGATGGCCCAGGGCATTGCCAACTTCGTGACGCCTTTTTTTGGCGGCATGCCCGCCACCGGCACCATTGCCCGCACTGTCACCAATGTCAAAAGTGGCGCCAACAGTCCCATTGCGGGTGTGGTGCACGCCCTGACCTTGTTGCTGGTGGTATTGATCGCGGCCCCGCTGGCACAGGACATTCCGCTGGCCGCGATGGCGGCCATTCTGATGTATGTCGCCTGGAACATGGGCGAGTGGCGCGAGTTCTGGCACCTGCGCCAATACCGCCTGCCCTACCGCGTCACGCTGTTGGCTGTGTTTTTCCTGACCGTGGTGTTTGACCTGACGGTTGCGGTCGAAGTGGGGCTGGTGGCGGCGTGTATCACCTTCATCTACCGCATCTCCAGCCTGTCCCGCAGTGAACCGGTTGCAGTGGCTGACTATCCGGCACTGGCGACCATGGCGGGGGCCGCGCAGCGGGTGGCCGCCTACCGGCTCTATGGCGCGCTGTTCTTTGGAGCCGTCAAGCTGATCGAAGACCTGCAAGACCACCTGCCGCAGCAGGTACTGGTGCTGGACTTGAAGAACGTCATCTACATTGATTCGTCCGGCGCCGATACGCTCATTGATCTGGCCAAATCCTGCCGCAAGAACAGCGTGCGCCTGTTGGTCTGCGGCCTTATCCATCAGCCCCTGGACATCGCACGGCGCAGCGGTTTTGTGGGCCAGTTGGGGGCCAACGACCTATTTGCCGACCTGGCCAGTGCCATGGCGGCCGCGGGCCGGTAAAATGGACAAAAGCGGCTCAACGAGGTTATTCCATGAATTTATTCCGACGTCCGGACTACAAGTCCGATACCACCCAGTTCATTGAACAGCTCAAGAAGAATGAACCCAAGCTGGAAGCCCAGCAGCGACTGGGACTGAGCCTGCTGTGGAACAAGCTCGTCGACCGGGACGCCTGGTTCGGCTACCGTAAGGCCAAAGTAGCGCAGAAGCCCTACGTCTATCAGACCAACGACAAGTAAGAGCCAGTTGAGCCTCTAGCCCCCGTCGAATAAGGACGGGTAGCTATTGTTTCGATAGCAATCTGATGACGCAACTCGCACCACCGGCGGACCCTGCCGGCCCGGCTCTGGCCATTCTGCCCGCCATGCCCCAAGTGGTGGACCAGGTCGCACTGGCGCGCCTGTATGGTGAGCCGCTGTTTGCGATGCCGCAGGATTTGTACATCCCGCCGGATGCGCTCGAAGTGTTTCTGGAGGCCTTTGAAGGCCCGCTGGACCTGCTGCTCTACCTGATCCGCAAACAGAATTTCAACATTCTGGACATTCCCATGCTCAGCGTGACCAAGCAGTATTTGGTCTATGTGGACCAGATCCGCAAGCGCAACCTGGAGCTGGCGGCCGAGTACCTGCTGATGGCGGCCATGCTGATCGAGATCAAGTCGCGCATGCTGCTGCCACCCAAAAAGGTAGCCTTGGGCGAAGAGGCCGAAGACCCGCGTGCCGAACTGGTGCGCCGCCTGATCGAATACGAACAAATGAAGCTGGCGGCGGCCCGGTTGAATGCGATTCCCCAGTTTGGCCGCGACTTCCTCAAAGCGGAAATCACGATCGAGCAGTCCCTGGTGCCGCGCTTTCCCGACGTGCATGTGGTCGATTTACAAGATGCCTGGCGCGACATCCTGAAGCGCGCCAAGCTGGTACAGCACCACAAGATCACCCGCGAAGAGCTGTCGGTGCGCGAGCACATGGGCATGGTGCTCAAGCGCCTGCAGGGGCGCCGTTTTGTCGGCTTCGAAGACCTGTTCGACCCCGCCAGCGGTATGCCCGTGCTGGTCGTGACCTTCATCGCGCTGCTGGAGCTGGCCAAGGAAACCCTGATCGAAATCACCCAGGCCGAGGCCTTTGCACCCATCTACGTGCGACTGGCCTATTCCCCTACCTAAGACTCTACGGGACAGGCCGCGGCCGCGAAGCGGTTAGTATTCGCCCGGTCTCGCCCAAAACCCCGTTTGTGGAGCCCCCACCACCATGACACAGCCCTCCGACAGCAACGCCGCAGCCTTGCACGCCACTCCCTACGGCACGCTGCCCCCAGCATCCCCCATGCCGAGCCGCAAGCCCATCAGCCTGCCGCGCATTTTGGAGATGCGCACCCGGGGCGAAAAAATCACCATGATCACGGCCTATGACGCCACCTTTGCCGCCGTGGCCGATGCCGCC
>CAINUX010000129.1 GCA_903853895.1 uncultured beta proteobacterium
AACACCCCCTTTTCCGCAGAACAGGCTCACTCATTGGCGCAGTCCGCCAAGGACTTCAACATTCCTGGTCTGGCCATCGCAGTTATTGCCCCAGGCAAAAAGGCCCTCATGCTTCACGGCGTTACCTCGATTGCAGGGCGCGCTGTCAACGAGCGCTCTTGGTTTTCGATAGCTTCTGTAGGCAAACACTTCACAGCCACCGCCTTGCTTGAATTGGCAATGCGTCAACGAGTCGACCTTAGCAAGCCAATAGGCCATTACCTGACCGATGTCCCTAGCGCGTGGGCAAGTCGCTCCATCCTCTCGCTCTTGAGGCACAGCAGCGGTTTAGCCGAATACCTGTATGCAGCACCAGAGGAACCCATCCCGGCAGATCGTTCGAGCTTTATGGCTCGATATTCGAGTTTGTCACCCGCCTTCAATGAAGGCACAGGTTGGATGTACACCAACACAAATTACATTCTTCTTGGGATGCTGATTGCGCAACTCCACGGCAGCAACTATGCAGACGCCCTTCACAATTTGTTTGGAAAATTTGACTGCGGCGGCGCCACAGTAGCCAGCCCATCATGGGCACGTCAGGCCAACGAAAATGATTTATTCGCGGCATCAATAGATCTAGAAAGCGCCAAACGTGAAGTCATTGGAGACGGTGATGTATGCCTCACACCCGCTGGCGCACTAATTTGGATTGAACAAATAATCGATGGCGGCCTGCTTGATTTGCAGCACCATTCGCTAATGTTTACCGCTGGCCCAATAGCGACCGGCAGGCCCTCTGGCTATGGTTGCGGCTGGTTCATTGAACCAATGGACGGTGGAACGATTGCTCACCATGGCGGTCACTTTGACGGCTGGACGGCGATGGCTTACCTGGCGCCATCCAAGGGCTGCGGCGTTGTCGTTATGTGCAACCTGGCACCCGGTAACACCCGCGCGGTGAGGTACCTGGCACAGCTCGCGCTGGAGGGCTATGCACCTGGCAGCACGCCCTTGTCTCTGGCGACCATCCAGGATGACGCGCCGGATCTCACAGCCATGGCCAGCGCGCAACTGTTTCGCAACGGTACCGCGCTGGATCAAGCCTGTTTTGCCGAGGAACTGCTGCACGTGGTGGCCCATGGCAGTGCGGTGCGCAACGTCATCAACCTGTGGACCGGCGTCGAGCCGCTGGCCTTCGAACTGGTGGAGCAGCACCTGCACCCGACCCACAGGTTGCGGCGCTACCGCGTCCGCTACCCTGACCGTGTCGAGCACGTACTGGTAGGGACCACGCCCGCGCACAAGATCTATTGGGCCTGGCCACTCTGAGTGGCCAGCGCACGACGAATGACCTGCGCCAGAGCAGCCACACCCTGCACGATGCGATCAGCGGATTCCGTCACAAAGGACAGCCGGATTGAATGATGCATGGGCCTGGCCGCGAAGAACGCAACTCCCGGCACAAAACTCACGCCTTGCTCGATGGCCTGCGGTAACAGCGTAGCGGCGTCAATCTCCGGAGCGAGGGTCAACCAGAAGAACATGCCGCCTTGCGGCACCTGCCAGGTGGCGAGATCGCGCATGTGCGTATGCAGCGCCTGTGCCATGGCATCGCGGCCAAGGCAATATTGCGCGCGTACCTCGCCCAAGTGGGTATCCAACATGCCCGTGCGCAGCAGCTCAATCACCAAGTGTTGCGCAAACGTCCCGCTATGCAGATCAGCCGCCTGCTTCGCATTCACCAACAGGTCGTAAACATGCGCAGGCGCCACGGCATAGCCCAGGCGCAAACCTGGCGCCAGGATCTTTGAAAACGAGCCCAGGTAGACGGTTCCCTCAGGCCAATGGGCAGCCACAGGTGGCGGCGGCGCCTGATCGAACCATAGATCACCGTAAGGGTCGTCCTCAATCAGCGGAAGCCCCTGCTTCTTCGCTTGATTGGCGATCGCTATGCGCCGTTCGTCCGGAATGCATCGCCCCGTGGGGTTCTGGAAATTTGGAAGCAGGTACAGTGCCCTGGCGCCGACCACTTCGTGCAGGCTCTCGGGCAGCGGCCCGGCTTCATCGCACGCGACCTCCACGGCGTCGGCCTCATACGGTGCAAAGGCCTGCAGGGCGCCCAAATAAGTGGGCGATTCGACCGCTACCTTGGCGCCCTTTTCCAAGAGGAGCTTGGCCACCAGATCCAGCCCCTGCTGGGATCCGCTGGTGATGAGTACCTGTGTCGCATGCACGGTTAAGCCGCGTTGACGCAAACGCTCCGCGACCCACTCGCGCAGCGCGGGCAGCCCTTCCGTTGTAGCGTACTGAAGTGCTTCGCGGGGGGTCTGGGACAGCACGCATTGGGCAGCTGCACGCAACGCCTCGGCGGGGAAACTGGCCGCCGACGGTAAACCGCCGCCGAGTGACACCAGACCCGGGCGACCCATGAGCTTCATCAGTTCACGAATCATCGAGGGCTTCAATCGACTAACACGTTGCGCAAAGGTAAAGGCCGTCTCGCTCATGCCTGGGGCTCCTTTCGTCTATTAAAAAAACCATTCAAACATCTTGAGCAACAGCGGGATCAGACAACTTACCTGTGCCTACACTGCGAATTTCGCGACACAAGTCGGTTGACGGACATTATATTATCCAATACCATGAAGTTGTTCACACACCTAAACAAGGAGACGCCGCATGAACACCCAAACGATGAAATGCCTGCTGACGCCGGTTGCTGCCATGTTGGCCGCCTGGCCTGTGATGGCGCAAACCACAGTCGACCCAGTTACGCGTTTACAGACAGTCGAAGTTACAGCGTCCAAGCGCAGTCAACTGCTGATCGATGTTCCTTACTCGATTACTGCCATTGGTGGCAGCGAGATTGCCGATCGCGGCGTCACTGACATCCAGCAAATGCAGTCGGTGGTGCCGTCGCTGTTCATCAATCAGAACGCGCCAGGCGCCAGCCGGATCCAGCTGCGTGGCCTGTCGCAAGGCGTGGGCTACGGTCCTGCACTT
>CAINUX010000130.1 GCA_903853895.1 uncultured beta proteobacterium
GAATTCGGGCAAGCCCTCGGCTGAGGCGCTGGCAGCACTGGACCGCCATTGGCGCGCCCGCTACCTGCTGCTGGCTCCCCACCGCTTGGGGTTTTTTCTGGCCATGGTGGTCCTCGTCGCGTCAGGCATCTGGTGGGCACTCGTGCAACTGGACCGCGTCAGCATCGCCGTGGTGTTGCCCTACGTCATTTCTCCCACCCTGGTTCACGCCGCGGTGATGACGTTTGGCTTTGTTCCACTTTTCTTTTCAGGCTTTCTGTTCACCGCAGGTCCTAAGTGGCTGCGCGTTGAACCACTGGAAGTCCGCCTGCTGCTGATGCCCTTGTTGATGCAGGCCATGGGCTGGCTCTTGTGGCTCATGGGTGTCCATACCCATATGCTGGTCGCATTGGGAGGCTTGGCATTGGCATGGAGTGGCTTGGCTCGCGTAACCTGGCTCTTTTGGCGACTCGTCTGGCGCAGTCGTGAGGCGGACCGGTTGCATGCCTGCACGGTCGGCGTGGCCTTTCTGGTGGGGTGCGCGAGTCTGGGCGGCCTGCTGGCCAATCTGGTAGTTGGGGCAACGGCCGTCGCACTGGCCTGCGTGCTGACCGGTCTGTGGGGATTTGTGGTCGTAGTGTTTGTCACAGTGGCCCACCGCATGATTCCATTTTTTACGTCCAGTGTCATGCCATTCTTCACTGCCTGGCGTCCCTTTTGGGCCTTGGACTTGATGCTGCTGGCAGCGGTCGTTGAGGTTGCCGCCGTGTGGGTCGAAATTGATGGCCCGCTGCATGGGCCTATGGCCCCGGTCTGGATGCTGGCCCGCGGCGCGTTTGAATTGGGCTCTGGTTTTGTTTTGCTGTGGCTGGCTTCCGTCTGGGGCTTGTTGCAAAGCCTCAAAAATCGTTTGTTGGCCATGCTGCATATTGGATTTTTGTGGCTGGGTCTTGCGCTCGTGCTGGGAGGCGTTGCGCAACTACTGGGAGTCGTGCAGGGCACTGCCGTGTTGAGCTTGGGGTCGCTCCACGCCGTCACCATAGGCTGTCTGGCCTCGTTGATGCTAGCCATGGTGACCCGGGTGTCCTGCGGGCACAGTGGGCGTGCGCTGGTGGCTGACCGCACCGTCTGGTCTTTGTTTGTGTTGTTGCAGATCACTGCGCTGCTGCGCATTGCCGCCGCGGCCCAGAGTACCCTTGCCAGCTGGCTCTTGCTGCCCACAGCGCTGGTGTGGGCAGCCACGATGGCGGTATGGGGTGTGCGGTTGGGGGGGTGGTATGGACGTGTTCGCACCGATGGGCGGGGTGGTTAAAGTGGACGCTGCCGCAATGGATATGGACCTGGTCAACACAGTGGCCACATTGATGCAGACGCGCCAGACGATATTGCCCAAACGCTTGATGCCGCCTGGTCCTGATCCGACACAAATGCGATTGATACTGGAAGCTGCCGCATCGGCTCCGGACCACGGGCAACTGTTGCCGTGGCGCTTTGTGGTGGTGCCCGATGCCGCACGCGATGCGTTGGCCAGGGTGTTTGGAGAGGCCCTTTCGGAGCGCGATCCGCTGGCCACGGCCGAACAGGTCTCGCAGGCGCGGGAAAAGGCCTACCGATCTCCATTCTTGATGCTGGTGGTGGTCGATGCCATGCGTGGAGATCCCGAGATCGATTTGCATGAACGCATTGTTTCGGCCGGCTGTGCTGTTCAGAACGTCTTGCTGATGGCCACCGCATGGGGATATGGGTCTGCACTAACAAGTGGCAAGGCGTTGAAGTCAACTGTTTTGCGCACGTTGTTCAGTTTGGACGCCGGCGAACACGCCTTGTGTTTCCTCAGCATTGGTTCGGTACAGTCACGCAAAAAAACACCACTGCGCCCCGTTCATGATGACTTTGTCAGTGTGTTGCTTGGCTGATCCAGTAGCGATTGGCAGTGGCGGGCCGCCTCGGAAAAGTCAAGCTGTACGATAGCGTGCGCCATCGGCGCAAACGCCGCTTCACAAGCGCTGCCATAGGTCTGCTGCATGCGGGCAAACACTTCTAGCGCTTCCATATTCGACGCGTCCAGCAGCTGGTGTAACGCATGCAAATCAGTGGCTCGTTGATGGGCGTCCCGCGTGCCCATTGCAGTCTTAACACCGTTCTCGCTGCTTTGCGTGACAGGCTGAGCATATTGCAGTAGCACCGGTTGCAGTGCGCGGGCGGCTGCGTCGATGGCGTGTTGCAATTGCTGTACGACGTCGGCACGAGCGCCGGGCGAAACACCGTCGCGCAGACGCTTCTCTAGTTCGATTGCCACCTGCGCCAGACGGCTGGCGCCTACCGTGGCAGCGAGTCCTTTGAGTGTATGCATGGCGCGAACCGCCTCTACATGCTGGCCGGCTTCCAGGTGGGCGTTGAGCTGCTGCGGTACCTGCGCCATGTCCTGTGCAAAGGCATGCAGCAGCGTTCCCAGTAGATCTGTGTCACCACCCAGGCGGTGCAGCGCCGCGTCGATATCCAGCTCAACCGCCTGCGTTTGCACCGACGGCGGTGTATCGGCGCGTTTGCTCACCATGCGGCCCGTATGGTTCAACAACAAGGCCACCAGGTGGTCCAGTTCGAATGGCTTGCCCACGTGGTCGTTCATGCCCGCGGCCAGACATGCTTCACGGTCCGAGGCCATCGCATTGGCCGTCATGGCGATCACGGGCAATGCATTCAGACCCAGCTCGCCGCGAATCGTCCGTGTGGCGGTGTAGCCATCCATGACCGGCATCTGCACGTCCATCAGCACGGCATCAAATGCTGACGGTGCGCTAGCCACAGCGGCTACGCCCAAAGCGCCATTCTCGGCCAGCGTGACCTCCGCACCTTCCTGACGCAACAGGCCTTGGGCAACCAGCTGATTGATCTTGTTGTCTTCGACCACCAACAGGCGCATGCCCAGCAACCGTTGGGGCTTTTCGATACTCCCGGTGCGATCCTCCCGTTGGTCCTCCACATAGGGTTGAACTTCGGCGGTCAACGCAAAACGAACTTCAAAATGGAAGGTGCTGCCCTTGCCCAGCGTGCTGTCGAGCTTGAGCTCACCGTCCATGAGATCCACCAGGCGCTTGGAGATGGATAGCCCCAGGCCCGTACCCCCAAACCGGCGTGTGGTGTTGGACTCGGCCTGCGAGAAGCCGCTAAAGATGTGCGCCTGCTTGTCCGCAGCGATGCCGATGCCGCTGTCGCGCATGGCAAACCGGATCCGTGCGTGGTGGTCGTTTTTTTCAACCAGGGTTACTGCCAGCACCACTTCACCCTCGCTGGTGAACTTGATCGCGTTGCTCCCCAAATTGATCAGCACCTGCTGCAGACGCATGTCGTCGCCCAACAAGCCCCGGGGTACATCAGCAGCCACGTCGAAGCGCAGCGCGATCTTCTTGTCTTCCAGGCTGGAAGAAAGGACCACATCCAGGTCATGCAGCATGCGGTCCAGATGGAAGGGGCGTGGGTCGAGCGTCATCTTGCCCGCTTCCACTTTGGAAAAATCGAGGATGTCGTTGAGCAGGCCCAGCAGCGAGCGTGCAGCACCCTCGGTGTTGGATGCATAGCCCTTCTGGTAGGCGTCAAGCTTGGTGTTCTGCAGCAGTTTGAGCATGCCCAGGATGGCGTTCATCGGGGTGCGAATTTCATGGCTCATGTTGGCCAGAAATTCACTCTTGGCGCGGCTCGCGGCCTCGGCCGCCTCTTGCGATTTCTTAAGCTCGGTGATATCAACCCTGAAGCCAACGGTTTGCCCGAGATTGGTTTTGCGCTCCACAATGCGCAGCCATCGGCCGTCGTTGAGTTTTTGCTCAACCCGTATGTTGCCTATGCGGTGGGCCTCCATGCGTTCGGCGACCCATGCGTCGACCCGACCCGTGGCATCAGGGTACTGGCCGCGCTCCGCTCCAAAACGGAGAATCTCTTCAAACGTCTTGCCCGGGACAATCACTTCAGCGGACGCGTTGTACATGTTTCGGTACTTTTCATTGCAAAACTGAAGGCGGTCGCTTGCGTCGTAGACTACAAAGGCCTCGTCGATAGCCTCCAGCGCAGCGACCATCATGGTCTGTGTCGCATCTCGTGCCACCTCCGCCAGCAGCAGTTCGCTGGCACTTTCACGCTGGGCATTCAGGGAGAGCAGGTGGTTGTTGTAGCCCTCGACCAGCTGGCCGATTTCGTCATGTGTCCTGGGTGTCGGCAGTGGCGCGTGGTTTTCCGCAGGTGCCCGACTGAGGCGCTTGAAACCTGCTGAGACGGCCCGAATCGGTGCCACGACCGTGCGCGCAAATCGCCACGTCATCGCCAGCACCCCGAGCAGCCCAAGTGCCAGCAACGCAATCGTTGCCAGTGTCAGTTGGTCGACCCGGCCAGTCACCAACTGGCGCGGGGTAATCATGACGAGGTAGCCTTGCTCGGGGTTGCTGGTATGGATATCCAGCAGAGCCTCCTGGCCATCAAGCGTGAGTTGCTGTGTCTCCCTGTGCCGCCGGATCAGGTCCATCAGGGCCGGTACGACGGGTTGCCCGACCTGCTGCGGATCGGAATGCAACGCGACAGTTCCTTGCGGGTCGATTTGCATCAGACGCTGCCCGGTCGGTAACGGCACCCGTCGCAAATACTCCTGCATGATGTCGTCAGTCAGACTGATCACAAGCACACCGACCGCATCAGACTGGCCTGACCGTGGCGAGAAGTGTCGTATGGCGCGCACGACGCTGGTCACTTTGGGGTAACGTGAGCTGCTGTTGATGTTGTTTCCCATGCCGCGCCACAGTGTGGGTGACTTGGCATCGGTGGCCATTTGTAGCAGTGCATGTGCTGCCTGGGGCGCGACGGTGCTGGAGCTGAGTGTCTCGCCCACATGGAAATGCGCTCCGCCAACCGAAAAAAGGTCGAGAGATACCAGTCCCTTGACGCGCACATAGCTGTTGAGCGTGTACCCGATCTGGGCACGCACATTGAGTGCGTCATAGCCGCTACTGGACGCATCGTCGGCGTTGCGCAGTGCGCCACCAATGGCCTCATTGCCGGCGATGTTGGTGGCCAGGTCTTCAATCTGATCGTGGTAGAGCGAAAGGTAGGAAGCGAAACCACCCAGTGCACGAATGTTCTCTTCTTGGGCCTGCTGTAGAACGACGCGTTTGGCAATCTCCAGTGCACTGAATCCCAGTATGGTCAACGGGACAATACCCGCCACGAGCAGGTAGCCCAGCAGCTTGACGGTTATGTTGAAGCGCAGGTTCACAACACCGCGGCAGTTGCTTGTTTACTTCAGATCGGCCGCGGTCACCAGACGGGTGTCAATCAATGTCAGGGCAGGCGCATTTGCTCCTTTGATCAATTGCAGCGCCATCGCCACGCCCTGGTAACCCTGTTCCGCGGCTTGCTGGTCAACCGTGGCTGCCATGCGACCCGCTTTGATTTCTGCCGTGGCTTCGGCCAGCGCGTCATAGCCGACCACGCTAACCTTGGTCTTGCCCGATTCCTGCAAGTACTTGACGGCTCCAATCGCCATCATGTCATTGGCGGCGAAGAGCAAAAGGACGTCGGGGTGCTTCGTAAACAAGGTCTTGGTGACGGCATACGCCTCGTCGATTTTCCAATTGGCAGTTTCGGACGCCACCAATTTGATCTGTTTGTTCTCAGCCATTGCGCGCTTGGCGCCTTCCATGCGTTGGCGGGCGTTGTCCGCGCTGCGCATGCCCTCCAGGATGGCAGCCTGGGTGGGCTTGCTCGCTGTATCGGCCAGAAATTTACCGGCCTTATAGGCACCTGCATCGTTGTCGACGCCAATAAAGGGAATTTCGCCCACTGCTGCTTGCTTCAGCGCATCGGGATCCAGGCGGTTGTCAATGTTGACCACCTTGATGCCGGCTTCGGCAGCTTTCTTTAGTGCAGGTATCAGGCTTTGGGAGTCGCCAGGTGCGATGACGATGGCATCGACCTTGGCTGCAATCAGGTCGTTGACCAGCTGGATCTGCTGCTCAATGGACGTCTCCTGTGCCGCCGTTTTGACGATCAAGGTAATGCCCAATTCCTTTTCGGCCCGGCGTGCACCCTTTTCCATTTCAATGAAAAATGGATTGGTCAGTGTCTTCATGACCAGTCCAATCTGGCGCGAAGGTGGGGCCGCGGGGGCGGGCGCAGAAGCCGGCACGGCAACCGTTGTGACACTGGGGCCGCTGGACTGGCCACAGGCCAACAATCCCAAACCCAGCATTGCGCAAGAGAACAAGGGGAAGAGCTTCATGGACTACTCCTATGCATTGACGGTTGATCCGGACGCCACCATCGTAGCGCATGCGCACCAGCGTCTGTCATGGGAGCCGTGTTCCAATAGTCGCAATGAACCCCGATGCACACAAATTATGGCTCGCCCCGCAATGGGCATTTGCCATTCTGCTGGCACTGCTGGGCATGCTGGGGCCGTTTTCAATCGACACGTATCTGCCGGCTTTTGCCGACATCGCACAGTCGCTGGATGCCACGCCGGTGCAGATGCAGCAAACCCTGTCAGCCTACCTGTTTGGCTTTGCCTTTATGAGCCTGTTCCATGGCGCCATTTCCGACAGCTTTGGCCGTCGACCCGTGGTGTTGTGGGGGCTGGCCGCCTTTACCGTGGCCTCTGCCGGTTGTGCCCTGTCCCAAAATATTGGGCATTTGATTTTCTTCAGGGCCATGCAGGGGCTGTCTACCGGCGCCGGCATTGTGGTGTCGAGGGCCGTGATCCGCGACATGTTTGCGCCTTCTCAGGCGCAAAAAGTCATGAGCCAGGTCACCATTTTCTTTGGTGTGGCACCAGCCATTGCGCCCATGGTGGGGGGCTGGATGCTGGTCCACGTCAGCTGGCACGGCATCTTCTGGTTCTTGACGGGTGTAGGCGTGGTTTTGTGGATTGCCATTTTTCGGTTGCTGCCTGAAACGCTGCACATCACCCAGCGCCAGCATTTTCATCCCAGAAACCTGATGGCGGGCTACTGGCAGCTGAGCTCCGACCCCCGCTTCTTTCTGCTCGCCCTGGCCAGCGGCATCCCCTTCAACGGCATGTTCCTGTACATCCTGAGTGCACCTGTTTTTCTGGGGGAGCATCTGCAACTGGTACCGCAGCAGTTTTTCTGGTGTTTTTTGATCACCATTGGCGGCATCATGGGAGGGGCATTGGTGAGTGGCCGCATGGCTGGGAAGATTCCACCCAAACGCCAGATCCGGATTGGCTTGACCATCATGCTGGTCATTGCGCTGGTCAACCTGGCGGCCAACCTGGCGTTCAAGGCGCACGTCAGTTGGGCGTTGCTTCCGTTGGGGATCTTTTCATTCGGTTGGGCGATGATGGTGCCCGCCGTCACCCTGCTGGTGCTGGATCTGCATCCCGAACGTCGCGGCATGGCGTCTAGCTTGCAGATGTTTGTGGGCTCCAGCGCGAATGGAATCGTGGCGGGAGTGATCTCGCCATTGGTGATGCACTCCACGGTTGCACTGGCCACGGCGTCGTTGGCCATGTTGGGCCTGGGGCTGCTGTCGTGGACCTACATTCGCTACCGTTGGCCTGAAATTGGACTTAACATTAGTCATGGATAAAGTGACTGGGCTGACCGTTGGTATTCTTTCGGTGCTTCTCGCACTGCACGGTGCTGCTGTTGCCCAGCCGGACGCCATGGAGCGCATTGATGCGATCCAGATACTGTCCGAAAAAGACAACCAGCAAGCGCTGAATCAGCTACAGGCCATGGAGCCCGCACTGGGCCCGACCACGCCCTATGCTGTGCGCCGTGAGTACCTCAACGCGCTGATGACCGTGCAGGTCGATGCCGCCAAAATGGAAGCTGCCGAGGGGACCGTTGCAACGTTGTTGAAGTTGGCTCAGGAGAACAAAGACGGTATCGGCGTGGTGTTGGCCACCAGCAAAGCGGCCTCCATCATGGCCTTGTCGGGGAAGACGGATGCGGCCATTACTCAACTCATTGCCATTGAGGCCACAGCCCTGAAGACAGCCGACGCACACGCCTTGTGGCGCTTTTATTCGACATTTGGCAGTGCACAGCTAACGGTGGGTCGTTTCGAAACCGCACTTGAAAGCACGCTCAAGAGTCTGCAATACTCCAAGGAGCGCCCTAGTCACGCCAAGACCTCGCACCTGACATCGCTCAACCTCTTGGGCAATGTCTATATGGCGATGACCAACTGGGACAAGGCCCTGCAAGTCATTGAGGAAGGCCTGACCCTTGCGGATGCGGTTGGCTCCAGCAAGCTCAAGGGCACGCTCCACCTGAACCAGGGGGCCTCCTTTGCCAGCCTGGGGCGCGCCAAGGAGTCTGTGGCCGCCTATGAAAAAGCACTGCTTATTGGACGGGAGTCCGGGTTGGTCGGCCTGCAGGGTACAGCGCTCAACAACATTGGTGACAGTTACCTGATCAGCAAAGACTACCCCAAGGCCGAACTATTCGCTCGCCAGGCCATGGCCAAATTCAGGGAGGCAGGTGAACTTGGCGGCGTGGCGACGGCCCAGAGCAATATCGGATTTGCTTTGATGGGGCAGGGCAAAATACGCGAAGGCGATGCTGAAGTTCGCGCTGCCATCCGGTTCAGCCAGGATTCCGGTGCCAAGACCGACCAGGAGGCCATTCTGGGCGAGCTGGGTCGCATGTACGAGCAGGTCGGGCTCTACCGCGAGGCGGTTGCCACCATCCGTGAGCAGCAGGCCTTGACGGCGCAGTTGTTCCGTGCGGACCGTGAAAAGTCCGTAGCCACTTTGCAGGCGCAGTTTGACGCTGTGCAGCGCCAAAAGCAGATTGAGTTGCTGGCCCGTGAAAACAGCCTGAAGGATGCTGAAATCAGCAACCAGCGCCTGCAGCAAATCATCACCCTGCTGGGGGCCGTCGTGACGGTGATGGCGGGTATTTTTGTATTCTTGCTGTACCGGCGTGTGCGCAAGACCAACCTGAAACTGCGCGAGGCCAACAAGCAGCTGGAGTTTCACGCGGTGCGCGATCCGTTGACCGGCTTGTACAACCGCCGGTCGTTCTTCGATTTGATGAATGGCCGCACCAGCAACCCCAATGATGGCCGCCGCGAGGAAGATAACCCCGATGGCTTGATGATCCTGGACATTGACCACTTCAAGAACATCAACGACACCCTGGGCCATGCCGGTGGCGACGCGGTGTTGGTCGAGATTTCCAAACGCTTGCGCGCCACGGTGCGTGACACCGACATGGTGATGCGCTGGGGTGGTGAGGAGTTTTTGATTTTTTCGCCCCGCGCCAATGCTGCGCATTTGAAGAACCTGGCGCAGAGGGTGCTCCATGCTATCGGTGCCACACCGATTGCGGTGGGTGACAAGATGATGCCCATTACGGTGACGGGCGGCTTCCTGTCACTGCCGTTCTCGGGTCTGTCAGAGGTCGACTGCAATTGGGAAAAAGCCATGCAGATTGCCGACATGGCGTTGTACCTGGGCAAGGTCAATGGGCGCAACCGGGCCTATGGCCTGAACCGCTTGTTGGCACCGGTCGAGCAGGTAATGCCGGTGCTGGAGCATGACATTACTGCCGCACTGAAGGCCGGCATGGTGGAGCTGGTCGAGGTCATTGGCCCCGTGACGGACGCGCAAACTCTGGTGCCACCTTTGGAAAGTGCAGGATAAAGCAGCTGCCATGCCCCAGTTTCGAGCTGACGGTCAGATGCCCGCCCAGCATGCCGGTTGCAATATTGTGCGACACCGACAGCCCTAGGCCCGAGCCGCCCTGGCCCAGTCGGGTCGTAAAAAACGGCTCAAAAATATGTGCCAGCGTGGACGGGGCCATGCCCCGGCCGTCGTCCTCTACGCGCAGCGCAATGCTGTCATCCACTGCACGGGCACTGATCTGCAAGAGGCCCTGTGGGCGGTCCGCGAAGGCATGCAAGGCGGCGTTTTGTACCAGGTTGGCAATCACCTGGCCCAGCGGGCCGGGGTAGCTGTCGCAATCCAGCCCGTCTGGGATGTCAATCTGGATCACCCAGGGCGCGCGTTTGAAGCTGGGCCGCAGGGCGTCGATGTTGTCTTCAACCAGGGTGCGCAAGTCAAAGTGGCGGCGCTGCTCGGATGTCTGGTCCACAGCAACTTGTTTGAAGCTGTTGATCAATTGACCAGCGCGCTCGCAGGAGCGGGTGATCAGGTCGGCCATCTCCTGCCCATCCCGCACCACGTCGTCCAGCGCAGAGCGCCGCAGTTCGCCCCGGGCTACCGTGTTGCCAAACTCCTGCATGCGGTGTTGCAGTGTCGATGCCGTGGTCAGGGCATTGCCAATGGGCGTGTTGAGCTCATGCGCCACACCGGCAACCAGCGCTCCCAGGGATGCCAGCTTTTCGGCTTGCACCAGATCGTCGCGGGTGTGCTGCAAATGCTCCAGTGCGGTGGTCAATTCGATGGTGCGTGCGTTGACCCGGGCTTCTAGCAGGCGCTCTGACGTCTGCAAGGTTTGCACCGCTGCCTGTTGGGCCTGTAGCGCTTCGGTTTGGGCTTGCTCCTTTTCCCGGCGCAGTACATTGAACCGATCGGCCAGGGCAAAGGCCAGTAACAGCATTTCGATGGCTGAACCCAACTGGATGTAGTTGGTGGTGGTCTCCTGGTTGGGTGTCAAGCCAAAACCGCGCAATTGCGCCATGAACAAGGCCACGCACAGGGCGGCAAAGGCGATCACAAAAAAGTAGGCACTACGCTGCCTCTGAATGGAGCCGACGATGCCAGAAAGCAGGATCAGCGACGTCGTCAGCGCCACCAGAAGGTATCCGGGCTTGATGGCGTGGGCAAAGGCGAAAAACAGGCCCAAGGGCGCCAGCAGATTGAGTGCCATGCATATCTTGAGCCCCATGTCGAGTCTTGGCATCAGCGTGGCCGTGTTCAGCATGCGCCGTGTGAACAGCAACAAGGTCATCATGGCCACGGATGGGCCTATGAAGGTCACTGCAGTCGACACTGCGGGCGAGTTGGTCCATAGAAATTCATAGGCCAGACCATTGAAGGCCGCCATGGTCAATGCGATGGATGCGACGAAGGCGACGTACAGTAGATAGTTAACGTCACGCAGGGCCAGGAACAGCAACAGGTTGAACACGGCCATCGCCATCACCATGCCGAAATACAGGGCCTGGCTGACGTAGTCGTGGCGCTCATAGGCCTCAAAGGCCTCACGTGACCACAGCCGTGCGGGGACGTTCATGGTGTTGCCGGTTTGCACACGCAGGTACACCGTTTGTGTGGCCTGCGCGGGCATTGTGATGGGCAATACAAAAAAATGGTGGGGGTAGGGCCGCTGTGCGAAGGGTAGAAGTTGCCCGGTCTGGCTGTTTTGCAGTTGTCCGTCTGTCGAGAGGACATGGAAGCCCAGATGCCCCAAGCGGGGAAAGGTGATTTCCAGCATCGCCTCACGTGGCGCCGGGGTGCTGTTGTGCAGGCGCAGTTTGAGCCAGTAGGCGGACTCGGTCACGCCAAATCCCAACTGTTGGTCCGGTTCGGCTACGGGCTTGAAGCGATTGGCATGCTCAGGCTTTTGCACATCGACCAGAGTTAAAGACTGCTGGGGATCTTCCAGTACCTCGATATAGCGATTCAACGGGATGGCCTGGTCAGCCAGCGCACGGACATCCAGCACGTGGGCCGTCTCGGCCATGGCTGGGTACGCCATCACCAAGCACACGAGCAAGCCAACCAGATGACGAAGAGAAAGAAGCATGCCTCGGGTGCGAGTGGTGGAGAACAACAGTGTACGGGTGCGGTGCATTGGCATATACTGTATAAAAATACAGTTTTACGAATGCTTACACATGTCTCCCCCTGCCCATCTACTGTCCCGTACGGGCGTACATCTGGACGTCTGGCAGGCCGATGCGCTGGCCGGGGCGCCGGGGCGTGTGGTGGCCACCGGCGACGCCTTGCTCGATGCCCAGTTGCCCGGTGGTGGCTGGCCGCTGGGGGCCTTGAGCGAAATTATGCAGCCTCCCGGCGTCCACAGTGAATGGCGCCTGCTGTTGCCCGCCTTGGCCCGCTGCGGCACGGGGGCGGTGGTGCTGGTGGGCGCGCCACATCTGCCATTTGGTCCTGCGCTGGGCGCACAGGGCCTGATGCCGCATCGCCTGCTGTGGGTGGCCGCGCAAGGAGGCGCCCAGTCGGGTGCGCAGCGCCTGTGGGCAACCGAGCAGGCGCTGCGCTGCGCCGATGTGGACGCGGTGCTGGCCTGGCTAGGCTCGGTGCGCCCGGAGCAGCTGCGCCGCCTGCAGATGGCCGCCGCCGAGTACGCCAAGCTGCTGTTTGTGCTGCGCCCCGAGCAGGCCCAAAACGAGTCTTCGCCCGCCGCGCTGCGGCTGTGGGCGGCGCCGTCCGGCGATGCGTCCGACACGCTGGAGGTGCGGGCCCTCAAACGGCGTGGCCCCCCGATGGACCAGCCTCTGCATCTCACTGCCCGCCCGGCGCGGCTGGTATGTTTGTTAGCGGCCAACCATACCTGGAGCGGTGATGCACTGGATCGCACTGCAGCCCACGCTTGATACGTCTGCAACGACAGTGGTCGACACATCGGGCACTGCCTTGGCGGATGCGCCACTGGTCGACGCGCCCAGCGCCTGGGCCTGGTGGGCGTTGCAATTCACGCCCCTGGTGGCGCGGGTCGAGGCGGCGCTGGTGCTGGAAGTCTCTGCCAGCGAGCGCCTGTTTGGCGGGCGAGACGCCTTGCTGGATCAATTGCTTAAGCCAAACTGGCCGATAGCCCCCGTGGAATATGCACAAGGCGCTACATCTTTAATAGCATACGGGCGTCTGCAGTGTGCCGGTCATGCCGGGGTCGGTGTCGCTGCCCTCGCGCCCGATGCCTTGCCCCTGCACACCCTGGTGGCAGCGCGCGCACACCTGCCTACGCTGGCGCGCCTCGGTCTTGCCAACTGGGGCCAGCTGCGTGCCTTGCCGCGCGGGGGGCTGGCGCGCCGCTTTGGCGCGGGCCTGGTCGATGCGCTGGACTGCGCCTATGGCCAGCGCGCCGAGCTCTACCCCTGGCTGACCCTGCCCGAGGTGTTTGATGCACCGCTGGAGTTGTTATCCAGTGTCGAGACCGCTTCGGCCCTGTTGTTTGGCGCCCGGCGTCTGCTGGCGCAATTGCAGCTGTGGCTGCGCGCGCGCCAGCGCGGCGTGCTGGCGCTGGAGCTGCTGTGGGAGCTGGACGCCCGGCGCTCCAACGCCTTGCATCTGGACGCCCACCACACGGGGGGCGGGCAGGGGCGCCTGGTGCTGCGCACGGCGCAGGCCACGCAGGACATGCAACATCTGGCGCGCCTGCTCGCCGAGCAGCTGGCGCAGGTGACGCTGCCGGCGCCGGTGCTGCACCTGCGCCTGCGCTCCCTGCAGACCCAGCCACTGGCGGGCGAGAGCATCAGCCTGTTGCCCGACGATGTACGCCATGGCGACAGCCTGCACCAGTTGCTGGAGCGCCTGAGCGCGCGCTTAGGCGCAGAGCAGGTGCGCAGCACCGCGCTGCTAGCCGACCACCGGCCCGAGCGCATGCAGCGCTGGCAGGCGGCGGTGCAAACGCCTACGCCCGGTAGCCGCAGCGGCGCTTTATGCGCTATTAATTCAGGAGCTAAACATTTAGATTACACGAGGGCTAGGGGCCTGGGCTTGGGGTTTTGCCAAAATAGCTTGGATGATTCCCGCCAAGCGGCGCTCTACCCGAGCTGGCTGCTGACCACGCCGTTGCGCCTGACCGTGCACCAGGGCAGCCCGCAGTACGAAGGCCCCTTGACCTTGCTGGTGGGCCCCCAACGGCTGGAGGCTGGCTGGCTGGACGGTGCGGCCCACTGCGCTCTGCGCGACTACTACGTGGCCCGCAGCGCGACCGCGGGGCTGGTGTGGGTGTACTGCGAGCGGCTGGGGTGTCCAGGCGCGGATGCATCGTCGGCCACGCGGGAGGTGCCGCGCTGGTATCTGCACGGGCTGTTTGCGTAAGCGCAAACCGCAACTCGGCGCACTACCGCGCCGAGTTCTACCCCTGGCCGACCACCGGCCCGAGCGCATGCAGCGCTCTACCCGAGCTGGTTGCTGGTCACGCCGTTGCGCGTGACCAGCAACAGGGGCGCCCGCAATACGCAGTCCCGCTGACCCTGCAGGTATATGCATAGGTTGTTTGCTTGATTCACATCAAGAAGATGCTTCGGGTTTGGTCTCAACCCCATTCCAATTCTTGCTGGAAGTGCCACACTCAAAACCGTGCCATGCGCCCTTTGCGCGTGCATCAACTTTCAGAAGGCATGTATGACGAGCTGGATGACAAATGTGGTTTTTGGCCTGTTCTTTTTATTGGGTTTGACAGGCCTCTTTTTCTTTGTGCTGACGCGGGGTGCCCTGCTGGTGCGCGGGTTTTCCTCCGCACAGAACAGCGCCAAATCGCATGTGTACCCGCTGTACTCCAATATGCGCTTGATTAAGCTGGTGGACTTTCAGCCCGTCATCTCGGCCATCCTGCTGTTCCAGTACAGCACCCTGGTATCCAAGATCGTCGAAGGTCTGGGGGCCACCAATCTGAAGGGCAAAAAGGTGCTGGTCACGTCTTGCGCCTTTGGCAACGTCATTCCCCGCGTGGTCGACGCTGCGGTTCAGTCGGGCGCGCACAGTGTGGTGATTGCCGACATCATCGACAACGAGTTGGAGCACGCACGGGGCAAGCTGGGTCACCATCCCGGAAAAGTAGCCTACGTTGAAGACAATGCCACAGCTATGACCCAGCAGGCGGGCTGTGCCGATGCCAACGTGATGTTCTTCCTGTTGCATGAGCTGCCTCACCCTCTGAAGATCCAGGCGCTACGTGAAGCCGGACGCATGCTGGCACCGGGCGGCAAGCTCTACCTGGCCGAGTTCCACCGTCCGGAAGTGCCTCTGCTTCGGTTGCTGAGCTGGACCTATTTCAAAGTATTCGAGCCGTTTGGCCTGGCCCTGTGGGACACGCACGACCCAGTCAACTGCCTCACCGAAATGGGTGGCTGGACCTGCGAGCGCAGCACCTATTTCTTCGGCAATTTTCAGGTCATCACGGCCACTAAACACTAGCCTTTGGCAACTGCACGCATGCGCCAGATGGTGCTGCAGTTGACAACCAGGATGGTCAATTCCAACGCGGTTCCACCGATGGAGCCTGACAGTACGTTGTTGATGATCCACAGCAGGGTGCCCATCAGCATGACCACCCGCATGCGAATCCCGTGCAGCAGGAAAAGGGCCAGCGTGCCGATACAGGACGCCAGTAGCGGCAGCCAGTTCCACCACTGCGTGGCCAGGCCATAGCCCAGCGCCAGGTTGACCGCCACCACGGAGAGCGCAACCCACGCGGAGCGCGTGTACAACGACAGCAGCGAGCGCACCAGCGACACCCCCGAACTGGCCGCTGCCGTGGGGATGCCCAGCATCCAGAAGTGGACGACATAGGCCAGGCACTCTCCCGCCATGAACCATTTGAAGCGCCGGTCACTCTTTTGCAGGAAAGAGGCCACGCCAAGTACAAAGGCGAGGTAACCGAACAGCTGCGCCGGGGTGAGCCAGCCCTGGAGCAGGACGAAATCCATGGGGCGAAGATCCGCAGTGTGCAGTTGATTTTTGGACTGACGATAGTACAATGAAACATCGTTTCAAAAATAGAATTCATCGTGAAAAAAACCAAGAAAGTGGCCCTGATCGGCGAATGCATGCTGGAGCTGCACGGTACGGCGTTTGGCGCCATGCAGCAAAGCTACGGTGGCGACACCTTCAACACCGCCGTTTACCTGTCCCGCTGCGGTGGCGACGCACTCTCGGTCCGTTATGCCACGGCGCTGGGTGACGATCCGCTGAGTGCGGAACTGCTGCGGCGCTGGGCGTTGGACGGATTGGAGCTTGACCTGGTGCGCCGCATCCCGGGGCGACTGCCCGGGCTATACCAGATTGAGGTGGACGCGCACGGCGAGCGCCGCTTCAGCTTCTGGCGCGACCAGAGCGCAGCGCGGGCCTACTTTGACACCGTGCAAACCCCGTTGGAGCAGCATGCCGCGCAGTGGGACGCGTTCTATTTTTCAGGCATCAGCCTGGCCATCCTGCCCGCGGCCGGGCGCGAACGCCTGTTCGCACTGGCGCAGGCCTTGCGCGCGCGCGGCGCCTGCGTGGTGTTTGACAACAACTACCGGCCCCGGCTGTGGAGCGATCCAGCAGTTGCCCGCGAGAACTTTCTGCGTGCATTCCAGGTTGCCAGCATGGCCCTGGTGACCGCGGACGACCACCAGGCGCTGTTTGGCCTGGCCAGTGCGGAGGACGCGGTGCTGGCGGCCCAGCAACTGGCGGTGCCCGAGCTGGTCATCAAGCGCGGTGCGGCGCCGACGCTGGTTCGGGCCGGGCGCGGGTCCTGGGAGCCGGTCGCCACCGAGGCCGTGCCCCGGGTGGTAGACACCACTGCGGCCGGGGATTCCTTTGCGGCGGGCTACCTGGGGCGCAGGCTCCTCGGCGCCACGCCGGTTGAGGCGGCGGCGTTTGGCAATCGCTTGGCGGCCCGGGTCATCCAGCATCCTGGTGCGCTGATTCCTGTTGCCGCCATGGCCGACCTGATGGCCGCTACTTCAGGTGCTGCGCCAGCGCTTGCAACTGCGGCGTCTCCTTAATGCCCTGCGCCACCAGTGCCGCCATGGCCCGGGCACCGGCTTCCTGAAAGTGCGTGGTGTCGGGTGCCGCCGGGGTGCCGGCGGTTTGCGTGGCGTACCAGGGGAATTTCACTGTGTCGGCCACCACCAGCCAATAGTTCTGCCAGTCATGGGCATGCGCATTGGCAAAGCGAATAGTCTTAGCCTCTAGGTCGATCTGCGGCACGCCATTGGCGCGGGCCGTGTCCCGGATGGTCTGGCTGTAGTCGCCAGTAAAGGCGTAACCACCGGTTGCGTTCTGACGCGTCAGGTGCTGTGACACCACCGGGCGGGTGTCGCCGTTCACATAGGCTATTCTGCGGTCCGCGTTCATAAAGCGCGTGGTCGGTGTCATGAGGAATGGAATGGCCCCCCTCGCGCGGGCGTCGTTGACATAGACCTCCAGCGCGGACTGAAACGACATCTGCGGATGTCCGGCTGGAAACTGGCGCCGGCCCTGCGCATCGTTGGGGTAGGTGCACAGGTTGGCCACATCGGCCGCGCCCCGCACCGGGCGCAGGCTGTTGCAGTTCTGGTCATTGTGGCCGAGGGCAATCACCACATAGTCACCGGGCCGCAGGTAGCGCAGCATCTGGCGGTACCAGCCAGCGTTGTAGAAATCCCGCGAGCTGCGACCGGCGCGTGCGCCGTTGACCACTTTGACGCCTTCGTTGTCTTTGAATGCTTCTTCAAACACCTGACCCCAGCCCATGCGTGGCAGGCGCTGGCGCTCATACGTGGCAGCCGTTGAGTCTCCGACGATGAAGACGCGGATCGGGGCCGTCAGGATGGCGGCTTGTTCGCGCTCGGCGCGCTCCATTTGCAGCGGTTCATTGGCACGGTCATCAAACGGATGGGCAATCGGGCGCCATGCCGTGTCCGTGATGACGGTGGCGGACGCCTCGCCACTGTCGTTGTCGTAGCCACGCGTGTGGTTGAGTACGGACAGCACCGCATCGACGCCGCGCCCGTCGGCGACCATGGGTGTGGTGACCGGGTCAAAACTACCCATGTCCGCAACGCCGCTGCGTGCCAGCGCCGCCCCGAATCCGCTGCGCAAATTCTGCAGCGCGCGGGTCTGCACGCTGGCCGGGACATCGGGTGCCTTGGGCGCTTCGGCAAACTGCTGCGGCCCGATGAAGTGCAGCGTGGTAGCCATTTCTGACGCCAGCCAATCGGTCAATGGGTTGATGTTGGTGGTGTTGTCACCGTCTTCCAGCGTTGCACGCCACGCCGCCATGCAGACGGCGCGGGGGGCCTGGTTGGTGCGGCAATTGCGGTTGCCCGATTCCGACGCCACTACCACCACTGGCGGTCTGAGCGTGGACGCGTCCAACTGGTAGCGGCCCTGGATGTCGGCCCGTGTGCTCGCCAGGGTGCCGTTGCTGTCGCGCACGCTGACGTGCGCCTGCATGAGTGGCCCGCCCGTGGCCACGACGCCGCTCAGGCGCTTGACGGGCGGCACGCTGGCGCAGGCACCCAGACCCAGCACCGCGAGCGCGAGGATGAGCCGGCTGCCCCGTATGTGTGTTTGCATGTTGATTTCCCAAAAAAAAGGGGTGGCCCGCAGACCACCCCTTTACCCCCGCTTCACCCCATCAAAACTTGTAACGGGCACCGATCAGGAGTTCCCGGCCGGTGACGTTGTAGACCACGGAGCTGTTGCGGGCGCGGCTGATGAACTGGTCATTGGGCGTGTTGGTCAGGTTGGTTGCCTCCAGCGTCACGTCCAGGTTCTTGTTGACCTTGTAGTTCATGGAGAAGTCGACGTTTACTGAGCCGTTCTTCCCTTCAACGTCATTGTTGTTCTGGCCGGGTACACGGGTCAGGAAGGTGCTACGCGATGATGCCGAAACACGCCCGCTGAACGTGCCGTCATCGTAGTAGAACGTAGCGTTCCAGGACGTGGGCGACAGGTTCAACAAGTCATCGGTGATGTACGAACCGCCGGTTGCAGTGGTAGCGTAGTCGATCTTGGATTGCACCATCGTGTAGTTCAACAAGGTACCGAAGTTCTTGCCAATTCCCGGCAGAAACGTGAAGGGCTGCTGGTAGTTGAGCTCCAGTCCGTTGAGTCGGCCACCATTGGTGTTGATGGGGGTGTTGACCGCGAAGACCTCATTGCCGTTGAAGTTCGAAGGCAACAGGGACAGTGGTAACCCGGTGTCCTTGAACGCCATGTTGGTCGTCAAGGTCTGGATGTAGGTCGAAATGTTCTTGCTGAACACGCCCAGTCCCAGGAACGCGTTCTTGTCGAAGTACCACTCAACACCCGTATCCAGCGTTTTGGCCCGGTAGGGTTGCAGCAAGGGGTTGCCGCTGGTGATGGAAAGGGTGCCGGTGGTCGAGATCGTTCCGCCCGGGTTCAGGTTGCCCAGCACTGGCCTTGCCATCACGCTGGCAGCGGCGACGCGTACGACAACGGCCGGGTTCAGCGTAGCAGCCAGGTTGAAAGACGGGAGCCAGTCGTCATACGTATTGGTGACCGAGACCTGTGTGCCGCCGCCAGCAGCCTGGTAGCCGGTAGCGACCTGTTGGGTCTTCACGTAGCGGGTTCCAAAATTGCCACGCACAGGGGTGTTACCCCACTTGGTGTCGAAATCTGCCATCAGGTAGCCGCCGTTGTCAGTCTCGGTGACAGAGCGATTGTTGCCACGCGCGTTTCCGTTGGTGGTGGAGGACAGCGTGAAGTCGCCAGGGCCACCGGCAGGGCCGCTCTTCAGGCAATTGCAGTAGATGTCATAGGTCTGCGCAATGGCGTTGAGATTGGGAATGACCCAGGACGTTGCAGTCCCGGCGGGAAGGTTCAAGCCTTTGCCGAAGTTGTTGATCGTGGTGGTCAGGCTTGCTACGGTCGTTCCGGTGGGCGGCACATAAATGGTGTCGCCCTGGTTGACGCGGCGGAACTCAAAGGTGTCAAACGTGTAGCGCTTCAGGTCGATCCCGCCCTTGACGGTGAGGGCATCCGATGCCTCCCACGCGAGATTGACCTGGCCTACGTCGGTGCGGTTGGTTGCACCTTGGGGACGAATCCGGATTTCGCTGGTCGTCGTGTTGGGGACTGATGTTGCCGTGCCCGGCGGTACGCCAACCAGGGTCAGTGCACCGCCGGCTTTGTTGACATCAAACGGATAGGTGATGCTTGGCAGGCGGTCGCTTCCGCGGAAGTCGATGCCGTAGCCATTGACATTGATGGCGTCCAGCGTGGTGGTGGTTTGCACCGGATTGTCAAACACCGACTTGGCACTGCCCAGTTTGGCTGTCAACTTGAGCGTGTCGCTGAGAGTCTGCTGCCAGGTCAAGGTGGGCTGGGTGAAGGTGGTGGACAGCTCGTCATAGCGGGACTCGGCACGAACGTCCACACCGTTGTACACCCCATACTGCAACGCGCCATTGGCTGCATACGCGGTGCTGAGCACACTGGTTTGCGGTTTGCCGCCCTGGGTTGCGCTTCGGCTGAACGAGATGGCTTCCAGAAAGTCTTCCTGGCGGGTCGCCTTGAGCTTGGAGTACATCAGGTCCAGGGTCAGCAGCGTATCGGCGGCGGGCTTGAATTGCACCGAGCCAGTCAGACCGACGCGATCCTGGTCGTGGGTCAAGCGTCCGTAGCGGGGCAGACGTGGCGTAAAGTTATTGGCATCACGGGCCGCGTTGTACGCCGCCAGCGTCTCGGGGGTACCGGCAATGCGGGGCACGCCCTGGGCGGCCGGGCCGCAGGTCGTGGCGGTGGATGTGCTGGGGTTGGCTGTTGCGCCGGTAGGGGCGCACCATCCGCCGGACGATGGGCCATTGTCCCAACGCACGGTGCTGAAGCCTTCTTCCAGACTGCGTCGTTTTGAGAAGGCGCCGGACAACAGCACGCCGAAGGTTTTGTCTTCATTGGTGTTGGACAACAGGAAAGCGGCACGGGGGTCGGTGGTTTTGGAAAGGTCGTTGTACTTCTCTTTCACGGAAACCATGGCGTTGAAGCCCTTCAGATCAAAGGGGCGCGTGGTCTGCAGATCCACAGTGGCACCCAGTGAGCCTTCGTCCACGTCGGCCGACGAGCTCTTGCGCACGGTGACGGTGTTGAACAGCTCCGATGCAAAGACGTTGAAGTCGAATCCGCGGCCACGATTGGCGCCGCCCGAACTGTCGGTGCCACCGGTCGTTGCCAAGGCTTCAATGCCGTTGATGCGCACACGGGTGAAATCCTGTCCCAGGCCCCGAACCGTGATGGAGCGGCCTTCGCCCGCGTCGCGGTCAATCACGACACCGGGCACCCGTTGCAAGGACTCGGCCAGATTGGAGTCCGGGAACTTGCCCATGTCTTCGGCCTTGATCACGTCAACAATGCCGTTGTTGTCGCGCTTGGCGTTGAGTGCGCTCTCTAGTGAGGCACGCAGGCCGGTGACGACGACGGCGTCCAGTTCTTTGCCTGCCTGTTGTGCAAAGGCGGTGCCGGTTGCGGCAGCCAGAAGCGATGTCCCCAACAAGACGCGCACGGCCTGGTTGACGCCATTGAGCGTGGGTGAGCGG
Organism: uncultured beta proteobacterium; assembly: GCA_903853895.1. Classification (GTDB taxonomy): domain Bacteria; phylum Pseudomonadota; class Gammaproteobacteria; order Burkholderiales; family Burkholderiaceae_C; genus Allorhodoferax. The sequence goes on from CAINUX010000130.1 coordinate 21,169, forward strand.
TGGGAATTATGGTGTGGCATGAAGATGTCTCCGGTGTTATGGGTTTTTGCAGTTGAACGGTGAGAAGGGTGGGTGAGAGAAATCAGGTCGTCAGGTAGTCTTCGCGGGCTGGGGAAAATTGGTCGAGCAGCGTGCTCTTGTCTTCCAGGGCGACCACGCCATGGGTGTGGTCGTGGGGAGCGATGAAGGCGTCGCCGGCCTTCAAAGTGCGTTTTTGGCCATTGACTTCGGCCTCGAACGAGCCCGATACCACGTAGGCAATCTGGTCGTGCACATCATGTGCATGGGGTGTGCCGACCGCGCCCTTGTCGAATTGCACCAGCACCGACATCAGTTGCGGTGTGTGCCCCACGATCTTGCGGCGGATCCCGTCGCCCAGTTCAACCCAGGGGGTGGTTTCATTGATATAGAAGTGCATGCGGTGGCCTTGGTGGAGCATCTTTGCGTTGGAATATAAATCAACACAATGATTTTGTGGAACTATGTTTCGGTGATACTATAGCATCAACAAATAAAAATGAAACAGTGGTTCACTAAGTAGAAACCAGCATTTCATTAAATAGTTAAAGTCGGTTAGTCTTTAAAAAGAGAGCCGACGCAATTGCCATCTCGCACAGACCCGTCAACAGGAGAAATCATGCAAATCCGCCAACCCATCCACAGCGACCACGCCCGCACACTGGACACCGAAGGCCTGCGCCGCCACTTCCTGGTCGAGGACCTGTTTGTGGCCGACAACGTCACGCTCACCTACAGCCAGATCGACCGCATCATCGTCGGCGGCATCATGCCGGTGGCCGGTGGTGTCACTTTCTCTGCTGAATTGGGCAAACACACCGGTACTGATTTCTTCCTGCAGCGCCGCGAACTCGGCCTCATCAACATTGGCGGCGCCGCCCGTGTCGTGGTCGACGGTGAAACCTTTGAAGTAGGTGCCCGCGAAGCCCTGTACGTAGGCCAGGGCGCCAAAGCCCTCGAATTCTTCAGTGAAGACGCGGCCCAACCCGCCAAGCTCTACTTCAACTGCGCCCCTGCCCATGTGGCCTACCCCCACCGCAAGGTCACACTCGCACAGGCGTCCCCTGAAACCCTGGGCTCTGCAGAGACCAGTAACCGCCGCACCATCTACAAGTTCCTGGTACCCAATGTGTTGCCGACCTGCCAACTCCTGATGGGCATGACCCAGCTGGAGCCAGGCAGCCTGTGGAACACCATGCCCTGCCACACCCATGACCGGCGCATGGAGGTCTACTTCTACTTTGACATGAAGGCCGATGCAGCCGTCTTCCACATGATGGGCGAACCCACCCAGACGCGTCACCTGGTGGTGCGCAATGAGCAGGCGGTGATCAGCCCGAGCTGGTCGTTGCACTCCGGCGTGGGCACACAGGCCTACACCTTTATCTGGGGCATGGTCGGCGAGAACCAGGTGTTCTCTGACATGGACCATATCCCCATGACCACGCTGCGCTAGGCCAATTAGGCCGACAAGCACTCTCCAACACCGCCGCCATACAGCATCCACACAGCATCACCACCATGATTCTTGAACAATTCCAACTCCAGGGCCAAGTGGCCATGGTCACCGGCTGCAACACGGGTCTCGGCCAGGGCATGGCCGTTGCTTTGGCGCAAGCCGGAGCCGACATCGTCGGCGTCAACGTTAGCGCACCCGATGACACCAAAACCCTGGTCGAAGCACTGGGGCGCAAGTTTCTGGACCTGCGCGCCAATCTGTCGGACAGCAGTTGCCTGGAAGGCGTTGTCCAACAAGGCTTGGCCCTGTCGGGCAAGCTCGACATTCTGGTTAACAACGCCGGCATCATCCGCCGCTGCGATGCCATTGACTTCAGCGAGAAGGACTGGGACGACGTCATCGACCTGAACCTCAAGACCGTGTTCTTTCTGGCGCAGGCCGTGGCCAAACAGTACATCAAGCAAGGCACGGGCGGCAAGATCATCAATGTGGCCTCCATGCTGTCGTTTCAGGGCGGTGTGCGGGTGCCGTCCTACACGGCCTCCAAGAGCGCCGTCATGGGCGTGACCCGGGCACTGGCCAATGAGTGGGCCGTCCATGGCGTCAATGTCAATGCGATTGCCCCGGGCTACATGGCGACGGACAACACCACGGCGCTGCGGGCGGATGCTGCACGCAATGCGGCTATTCTGGAGCGCATTCCGGCCAACCGATGGGGCGTGCCTGAGGATCTGGCAGGGCCAGTGGTGTTTTTGGCATCCAAGGCGTCTGACTATGTCAATGGCTATACCATTGCGGTAGACGGCGGCTGGTTGGCGCGGTAGGGCGCACGCTTTCCAGCAACGGAATCAGCCGCCATGTACGAGAACAAGCGCCTGGGGTTTCTCTTTGTGCTGCCCTTTGTACTGGGCGTTCTGTTGTTCAAGTTGTTTCCGTTCGTGATGAGTTTTGCGCTGAGCTTCACACAGTACGACCTGATCGATCCGCCGCAGTATGTGGGGCTGGAGAACTACCGCGAACTGGCGCTGGACGATCCCTTGTTTCGCAAATCGCTGGGGGTCACCCTGTTGTTTGCCGTCTTGGCCGTACCGCTGCGCGTTGGCTTTGCGCTGTTCATTGCCCATGTGCTTAACTTTCGATTACGCGGCATCAACTTCTTTCGCGCTGCCTTCTACTTGCCATCCATTTTGGGTGGCTCGATTGCCGTGGCGGTGCTGTGGCGTTTCCTATTCGCAAAGCACGGCCTGGTCAATCTTCTGATGACCAATGTTGGCCTGGAACCCGTTGCCTGGCTGGCCGACGAGCACTACTCCATGTGGACCATCGTGCTGTTGTTCACCTGGCAGTTTGGCTCGGCCATGGTCATTTTCTTGGCAGCACTGCAAAACGTACCGGTTTCGCTGTATGAGGCGGCTGAATGTGACGGTGCCAGCAAACTGCAACAGTTCTGGAGCATCACCGTGCCGCTGATCACGCCGGTCATATTTTTCAACATGATCATGCAGATGGTGCACGCCTTTCAGGAGTTCAACGGGCCGTACATGATCACCGAGGGCGGGCCGTTGAGCTCGACCTATGTGCTGGCGTTGTACATCTATGACCAGAGTTTCCGATTCTTCAATCTGGGATATGGCGCAGCCCTTTCGTGGGTGCTGTTTGCACTGGTAGCAAGCCTGAGCGCGATCAGTTTCTGGAGCTCCAAGTACTGGGTGTTCTACGCGGGCGAGAAAGAGCAGCGCAGATGAGCGCGGAAAACATGCGCTCGCCCACCAGTGGAGGTGGACATGCCTGGGTGCGCTACGTGGCGCTGGTATTGGTGGCTCTGGTCATGTTGTACCCGCTGTTCTGGCTGATCGGCGCCTCGTTCAAAAGCAACAGCGAGATCTTTACCGAAGTCGGTTTCTGGCCCCAGCGTTTTGACTTCAGCGCCTATGCCAAGGGCTGGAAGACCAGCACCGAATACACCTTTGCGACCTACTTTCTCAACAGCTTCCTGATTACCATTCCACGCATCGTTGTCACCGTCATCTCCTGCGTGCTGGTGGCCTACGCCTTTGCGCGGTTCGAGTTCTGGGGCAAGAAAATACTGTTCTCCATCATGGTGGGAACCATGATGTTGCCGCTGATCGTGCTGCGTTTGCCGCAGTACCTGGTGTTTCGCGAGCTGGGTTGGCTGGATTCCTATCTGCCGCTGATCGTGCCCTCCGCGTTTGCCACAGACACTTTCTTCATCTTCATGCTCGTGCAGTTTCTCAAGGGCATCCCAAGGGACATGGAAGAGGCAGCGCAGATCGACGGCTGCAACGCCTTGCAGTTGCTGTGGTACATCATCGTGCCGCTGCTCAAGCCGGCCATTGTCTCGGTGATCGTGTTCCAGTTCATCTGGACCATGAACGACTTCATGGGCCCGCTGATCTACCTGGCGTCGGTCGAGAAATACCCGGTGTCGCTGGCATTAAAGATGAGCATTGGTGCGACCGAAGAGGTGGAGTGGGCCAACGTGATTGCCATTTCGGTGGTGGCGCTGATTCCTTCGGTGGCTGTCTTTTTTGCCGCGCAGAAGCACTTCATCGAAGGCGCAACTTCTAGTGGCGTGAAGGGGTAGCAATGGTTCGTGTGCCTGCTATTTTTGATTGCTCCGGCGTGGTCGGTGTATGCCATTTGCTTCGTGTCCCCCGCGCTTCGCGCTCCTCCTTGACCTACGCAAAATGCATACACCGACCACGCCTGCGGACGTGTGCCTTTCAAGGTATTCAACTTCCCCTCTCGCATTCCGATTCTCCAAGCGCCAGGCAAGGGGCGGGTGTTTTGCGGAGGTCAAGGAGGAGGGCCCTCACGGCCCGGGGGACACGGAGCAAAACATCCGCACCTTGCCTGATGCGGGCGAACGAGATGTCTGCTGCAGGCGAACAAAGAATCTTTGGCATGACATGAAGAGACAAGAAACACGGAGACAAATACAGTGGCACGCCTGCAGCTAAAAAAGATTGAAAAGGTCTACCCAAATGGCTTCAAGGCCGTGCATGGCGTGGACCTGGAAGTGCGCGACGGCGAGTTCATGGTGTTCGTGGGTCCGTCCGGTTGCGCCAAAAGCACCTTGCTGCGCATGATTGCGGGCCTTGAGACCATCACCGGCGGCGAGCTGCACATCGGAGGGAAGCTGGTGAACCAATTGGCGCCCAAACAGCGTGGGATTGCCATGGTGTTCCAGAACTACGCGCTGTATCCCCACATGACGGTGTTTGAAAACCTGGCATTCGGCTTGAAGCTGGCGGGCACCCCCAAGGCTGAAGTCACGCAACGTGTGCGCCATGCCGCGGGACTGTTGGAGATGGAGCACCTGCTGGAGCGCTACCCCAAGCAACTGAGTGGCGGCCAAGCCCAGCGCGTTGCAGTGGGGCGTGCGATTGTGAAGAAGCCTGAAGTGTTTCTGTTTGACGAACCCCTGTCCAATCTGGATGCCAAGCTGCGCGCGGCCATGCGGGTGCGACTGACCGAGCTGCACCGCACGCTGCGCGAAACGGGTCAACCGGCCACGGTGGTCTATGTGACGCATGACCAAGTCGAAGCCATGACCATGGGCGAGCGCATCTGTGTACTCAAGGATGGGGTGATCCAACAGGTGGACACGCCCACCGCGCTGTACGACCGGCCGGCCAATGCCTTCGTAGCGAGCTTCATTGGCTCACCGGAGATGAACATTGTCAACGCGCAATTGAAACCAGGCGACAACGGCGTCACGGTCGAACTCGGCGGACAGGTGTTGCGCCTTCCAGCAAGCAGGGCCGCGCAGCTCAACAGTGGCAGCGGCGCCGTGCAATTTGGTTTGCGCCCCGAGCATGTGTCCGCCGGACCACGCCCCCAGGGCGACAGCGTCCCTGTGGAGGGAACGCTGCGTTTTGCCGAGCATATGGGCAGCGAGGTGTTTGTGCACTTCACGGTAGGCGACAACGCCATGAGCGCGCGCGTGCCCGCTGACGAGCTACATGGCTTGCAGGATAAGGCCCGTGGTGCCGCCCACGTGTTCCATTTCCAGATGCAACGTGCCCACCTGTTTGAGGCACAGAGTGGCGTGAGCCTGTTGCGGTGCCCCTGATGCTGCAACGCCGAAACTTTGCCGCGCTGGCCTTGAGCCCCCTGGTGGTGTGGGCGCAGACACCTGCCCCATCGGTGCTGCGTTTCGCCTGGTGGGGCGGCGCGAGTCGGCACGAGTCCACATTGAAGGCCATCGCGCTTTTTGAACAGCAAAACCCCGGACTCAAGGTGAAGGCCGAGTACATGGGTTTTCATGGCTACCTGGAGCGCCTCACCACACAAATTGCGGGCGGTTCCGAGCCCGATGTCATGCAGATCAACTGGGCGTGGCTGGCCATGTTCTCCAAGCGGGGAAATGGCTTTGTCGATCTGGACAAGTACCGCTCAGTGTTGGCCCTGGACCAGTTCACACCGCAGGATCTGGACGCTGGCCGGGTGGCCGGCAAACTTAATGCTTTGCCTTCCGCCTATACCGCCCGTGTCTTGCTGTGGAACAAGGCCAGTTTTGACCGTGCTGGAATTGCCGTGCCAAAGACGTGGGACGAACTCTTCGCCGCCGGCCCGGTCTTCAAGGCAAGGCTTGGGGACCAGGCCTACCCACTGGACGGCGAGTTGTACGACATGATGTTGTTGTCGCAGGCCTACGTGCAGCAGAAGCATGGAACACCGTATGTTGACCCGGTCGAGCCGAGGGTGGCCATGAGCCTTGCGACTGCGCTGGAATGGGTGCAAATCTACCGGCGCTTGATATCCGAACATGTGGCCACGCCACTACCCTTGCGTGCTAGTCTGGGCGGTGCAGACAAGGCCACGGAGCAGCAACAGGACTGGGTGGTTGGCAATTGGGCCGGCAACTTTGCGTGGGACTCGGCCATACCGCTGCGTGCGGCCACGCTGAACAAGCAACAAAACCTGGTGCTGGGGGAGTTTCCCACGCTGCCTGGCGCCAAGGTGAGCGGCATGTTTGGCCGCCCCAGTGTCATGCTGGCCGTCGGGCGCAACAGCAAGCAGCCGGAGCTGGCCGCGAAGCTGGTGAACTTTATGCTGACCGACCCACAGGCCGCGCGCATCCTGGGCAAGACCCGTGGTGTGCCCGCAGCCCGCAGCCAACTCGACGTGCTATTGCAGGCCAACAAAGTTCCTGCCATGGAACTGGCCGCGCATGAGCAGATCAAGAAACAGCGTGATGCGGGACGTGTTCCCGTGCCCGCACCGCTGTTCGAACATGCCCGCTTGCACAAGTTCATGCGGGAAGTGTTCGAGACCGTAGCCTACGGAAAAACGACCGACCAGGAGGCTGCCCGCCGCCTGGTGGATGAAGGCAACGCCCTGTTGAAACGCATCAAGTAAAGACCATGAGCAAATCTACCCAACGCCAACTGAATTTTGTAGCCAAGAGCGATCCTGATACCGGTGCGCGCGTGACAAGGCTGACACCGACGGATATCACCTGCCACCGCAACTACTTCTACCAAAAGTGCTTCACCAAAGACGGCTCCAAGCTGATCTTTGCCGGTGAGTTCGGCCCCGGAAACGCCTGGAATTACCACCTGCTGGACCTCAACAGCCAGGTCGCCACGCAACTGACCGACCAGCGTGGTGAAAACACGTTTGGTGGCTTCATGAGCCCGGATGATCAACACCTCTATTTTGTGCGTGCGGAGCGTCAACTGATTCGGCTTGCGCTGTCGGACTTGAGTGAAGAGGTGGTCTACACCGTGCCACAGGGGTGGGTGGGCTATGGCACCTGGGTGTCCAACAGCGCCTGTACCAAGATGGTGGGCATCGAGATCCATGCGGACGACTGGTTCCCGCTCTCCGACTGGAAGAAGTTCCACGACATGTACCACGCCAAACCGCGGAGTCGCCTGATCCGCATCGACCTGGCCACGGGTCAGCGCGACGTCATTCTGGAAAAACACGGCTGGCTGGGTCATCCGCAGTACCAGCCCTTTCATGATGACACCGTGGCGTTTTGCCATGAGGGACCGCATGACCTGGTGGATGCGCGCATGTGGTTCATCAACGAAGACGGCACGAATCTGCGTTGCGGCAAGGTGCACCTGGAAGGCGAAGCTTGTACCCACGAATTCTGGGTGCCGGATGGCTCAAGCATGATCTATGTGTCGTACCTGAAGGGTCAGCGCGACCGCTGGATTTGCGCGCTCGACCCAGTCACGCTGGAAGACAAGAGGCTGATGTCCATGCCACCTTGCTCACATCTCATGAGCAACTTTAACGGCACGATGTTGGTGGGCGATGGCTGTGGCTCGCCTGCCGATGTCGCTGACGCGAGTAGCCACGACATCGTGACCGATCCGTTTTTGCATGTGTTTGACCTCAAGTCAGGCACTGTGCGCGCTGTCGCACACCACGATTCGTCGTGGCGGGTACACAAAGGCAGTCGTCAGGTGACGCACCCGCATCCCTCGTTTACACCGGACGAGAAGCAGATCCTGTTCAGTTCCGACGCAGAAGGTGAACCGGCTCTCTATCTGGCGGATGTAGGCGCGCCATGAGGCTTTGGGTGTGTCTCGTGGCCTGTTTGTCATGGATTGCTGCGGCGCAAGACGCCGCACGGCCCTGGTTGACGCCAGACGTCGCCCTCGAGTACACCGTGGCAATCTACCTGGCACAGGGACCATCGCCTTGGGCACCGGTTGAACCATCTGCGCTGCGTGGGTTGCGACCTGACTTTGTGGTGGCCGCAGACGGCGGTGGCACCCACAGAAGTCTGCAAGCGGCCTTGGATGCCGCCCCTTCCGCTGGTGTTGATTCACGCCGCTTTGTCATTGGTCTGACCCCCGGAATCTACCGGGGGCAAGTGTGTTTGCAGGCTAAGGCGCCGGTGGCCCTAGTGGGACTGGGGAGCCAGCCGGCTGATGTGCGAGTGGTGGCGTCACGCTACGCGGGCGAGCGCAAGCGCCCTGGCGTGGATACGGGCAATCCCTGCATGCCCGCGGCCAGCGCGTCAACCTATGGCACGTTCAGTAGTGCAACGTTGGCGATTTTCAGTGATGACGTGCAGGTATCGAACCTGACGATCGAAAACGATGCCATGAATGGCGTGCGTGCTGGGGTTGGCTATCCGGTCGACGCCTCCGAAGCCGGTGGCGCGCAGGCCGTGGCACTGATGACCCAGGGCGACAGAATTCAGCTCGAAGGCGTCCACCTCCTGGGGCACCAGGACACACTCTATGTGCGTGCCACACCGGGCAAGGCCGGTGATCGGGTTTACGTGCACCAGAGTCTGGTGAGCGGAGATGTGGACTTCATTTTTGGCGCAGGCACGCTGGTGATTGACGGCAGCACCATTTTGAGCAGGGCCGGACGGCGTTCACCCGGGGAGGGTGGCTACGTATTGGCACCCAGCACGGTTCCGCAGACCGCCCGGGGCATCCTGGTCAACAACAGTCGCCTTATCAGTGAAGCCGGGTTGCGTGCTGGCGCCATTGCATTGGGCCGTGCATGGGACCAGGGTATTGCCAAGGGCGCCTGGCAAAAGAGCATTTCGCCGAATGGCCAGGCCGTGGTGCGTGACAGCGTGCTGGGAGACCACCTGGGGCCTTGGGCGGCCTCCACTGCACGACGGCCTTTCAGTGCTTCTGGTGAACAAGCAAACCGCCTGTGGGAGTGGAACAACCACCAAGCTGGAGCGGGCAACGTTGCGGACCAGAGCCCTGACTGGAGTCGCGAGACGCTGGCGCCACATGATGGCTGGGCCGCAGCACAGGGTGGCACGCTGGGCGGCGCCGAAGCCGATGTGAAGCACACGTACACGGTGCGCAACCGCTCAGAGCTGGTCGCCGCGCTGGCGCCCGGCGCGTACCCACGCGTCGTACGGATCATTGGCCGCATCGACCTGAGCACGGATGCCAATGGGCATGCATTGGGCTACGCGGATTACCGCGACCCTGCATTCGATCAACAGGCCTTTCTGGCGGCCTATGACCCCATCGTCTGGGGCAAGAAGCCGCCCAGCGGGCCACAGGAGGATGCGAGGAAGCGATCGGTTGGCAAGCAAGCTGCGCAAGTGGTTGTGAAGGTGCCGTCGCGCACCACGCTGGTGGGTGTGGGAGACGCCGCCGCCATCGTCAATGGCAACCTGTTTTTGGATAAGGCGGACAACGTCATCATCCGCAACATCCACTTCTCGGATGCGTATGATTACTTTCCGGCCTGGGACCCCAAAGACAACGCCAACGGTGAGTGGAACTCGGAGTACGACAACATCACGTTGCGCGCCGCCACCCATGTCTGGATCGACCATTGCACGTTTGACGACGGACCACGGCCGGACGACGTCGAACCCGTTTTGTTCGGGCGTCGGGTCCAGCACCACGACGGCTTGTTGGACATCACACAGCAGTCGAACTGGGTGACTGTTTCGTGGAATCACTTTCGCGACCACGACAAGACGAGCCTGGTGGGCGGCGGTGACAGCCAGGCTCTGGACGTCGGCAAGCTCAAGGTTACCTTCCACCACAACTGGTACGAGCGCGTCCGTGAGCGTACGCCGCGCGTGCGGTATGGCGAAGTGCATGTGTACAACAACCTGTTCGAAGGGGGGGCTGACGGCCCATACCCCTATGGCTACTCGCTGGGGATTGGCTACCAATCCAGGATCTACAGCGAACGCAACGCCTGGGTGACGCCACCGACTGTGCAGTCCAGCCAGTTGCTGCGTGTCCTCAAAGGCCATCGCTTCATCGACAACGGGTCTACCCACAATGGTTTGGCGGTGGACCTGCAGGCGGAGTTGCGTGTGGACCACCCTGCCGTGAACTGGGTGGCTGATGTGGGGTGGACGCCCAGCCTTTTTCTGGCAATGGATAGTGTGTCGGACGTGCCTGCCCGGGTTCGGGCAGGAGCCGGTGCCGGACGTGGAAAGACAAATTGACCATGCAAAGCTTTATGGACCACAATTTCCTGCTCGATACGGAAGTTGCACAACAACTCTACCGGGAGGTCGCAGCAGACCTGCCCATCATCGACTACCACTCGCATTTGCAGCAGGGTGAGATCGCAGCCAAAAAGCAGTTCCGCAACATCGCGGAGCTGTGGCTGGCCGGTGACCACTACAAGTGGCGGCTGATGCGCAGCGCCGGCGTGGGTGAAGACTTCATCACCGGAGCCCAAAGTGATGAGGCCAAGTTTCTGGCGTTTTGTCGCGTGTTGCCGCTGGCTGTCGGCAATCCGATTTATCACTGGTGCCATTTGGAACTGCAACGCCTGTTTGGAATCACGCTCTCCGTCAACTCGACCAATGCGCCCCGCATCTGGGAACAGGCGAACGCACGCCTGGCCACCATGACCTGCTGGACGCTGCTGGAACAGGCGAAGGTCGAAGTGGTGTGCACCACGGACGACCCGGTGGACGACCTGGCGCAGCACGAAGTGATTGCCCGCTCAGAACTGTCGACCCGCGTGCTGCCGGCGTTTCGCCCCGATGCCGCCATGCGCATTAACCGGCCCGGCTTCGTGGAGTATCTGGCAACACTGGGCACGGTGACGGGCTCACGCATCGCACGCTATGCGGATCTGGTGGCGGCACTGGCTGACCGTGTCGCCTATTTTCACCAGCACGGCGCACGCATCTCGGACCACGCCATCGACTTGCCCATCAGTTGTGACGCTGTGTCCGTTGATGCGTGTGAGGCGCTAATGTCTAAACGTCTGTCTGGTGCCATCCTTAGCGAGGCCGAGCAGGCCGCATTCCAGCGTGGACTGCTGCAGGACCTGGGCGCCATCTATGCCCGCCACGGGTGGGCGATGTGCCTGCACATCGGTGCGCAGCGCAACAACAGCCAGCGCGGCATGCAGATGGTGGGGCCCGATACCGGCTACGACGCCATTTCGGACGCTGGCCATAGCCGCGGTATAGCCGGTCTGCTGGATGCGCTGGACGCCGACGGCTTGTTGCCCAAGACCATGCTGTTTTGCCTGAACCCGGCCATGAACGAAATGCTGGCGGCATTGATCGGCTGCTTCCAGGACGGCAGCGTAGCCGGCAAGGTGCAAATGGGACCTGCCTGGTGGTTCAACGACCACAAGGACGGCAACCTGCGCCAACTGCGCGCGCTGGCCAACCATGGTGTTTTGGGCACCTTTGTCGGCATGGTGACCGATTCGCGCAGCTTTGCGTCCTATCCGCGCCATGACTACTTCCGCCGCCTGCTGTGCCGTCAGCTGGGGCGTTGGGTGACCGATGGCGAGTACCCCGATGACCAGCAGGCGTTGGAAACCATTGTCCGCGGTGTCTGCTATGACAACGCCAAGCGGTACTTTGCGCTATGACGGACACCCGTGGCAAAGTGCTGTGCATTCACCCGGATGACGACATGCTGGTCGCGTTGGTCGATTTGCATCCGGGCGAAACCGTAGAGTGGGCGCAGCAACCGTTGTGCATCCGCACGACGGTACAGCGCAAACACAAGGTCGCGCGGCGTGATTGTGCACCCGGCGACATCCTGCGCCTGTATGGCACACCGGTCGGCAAAGCCACGAAGCCCATTGGGACGGGTTGTGCGGTCACGATTGACAACCTGGAGCACTATGCACCCGCGCCAGTGCTCCATGCGGATACACCGGCGCCGGTCTGGAGTGCTCCCGACGTTGCACGCTGGCATCAGGCGACCTTCCAGGGCGTGGTCCGCGCCGACGGACGGGTCGGAACGGCCAACCACTGGCTCATCTTTCCATTGGTGTTTTGCGAAAACCGCAATGTCGAACAACTGCGTGACGCCCTGGTGCGACCGCTGGGGTATGGCCAGGACGATCTGGCGGACTTCACGCGCTCGCTGTTGGGGGGTACCGCTTCCACTGCTACGGTGACGCGGCCGTTTCCCAACGTGGACGGAGTCCGCATCATTACCCACCAGGGGGGCTGCGGCGGCACGCGCGCCGATGCGCGCTCGTTGTGCCGCATTCTGGCCGCCTATGCCGATCACCCTAACGTGGCCGGCGTCACCGTGTTCAGCCTGGGTTGCCAGAACGCACAGGTTGACATGTTCAAGGCGGCCCTGGCCGAGAAGAATCCGCAATTTGACAAGCCCTGCCTGATCTATGAACAGCAGAAGTGGGAGGGCGGCGAAGCGGCCATGATGAAGGCCGTGGTGGGGGACACGCTCAAGGAACTGGCCGTGGCCAATGAGGTTCGCCGCCAGCCGGTGCCACTCTCGCACCTGCGCATTGGCGTCAAGTGTGGGGGTTCCGACGGCTTCTCCGGCATCACGGCAAACCCGGTTTTGGGGCTGGTCTCGGACCGACTGGTGGCACTGGGTGGCGCATCCATTCTGTCGGAGTTTCCAGAACTCTGCGGTGTCGAGTCCAGCCTGATGGCACGCTGCGTGCACGCATCTGACCAGCAGCGCTTTGTGGATTTGATGCACGACTTTGAGACCCGCGCGCATGCCGCGGGGACGACCTTTGCCGACAACCCCAGCCCGGGCAATATTCGCGATGGCCTGATCACCGACGCCATGAAGTCTGCCGGGGCCGCGCGCAAGGGTGGTAGCTCACCCATCGTTTCCGTGCTGGACTATGGCGAGGTCGCTACGCAGCCTGGGCTGTCCCTGTTGTGCGCACCGGGCAACGACGTGGAGTCAGTGACGGCACTGGTTGCGGCGGGCGCCAATGTCGTGCTGTTCACCACCGGACTGGGCACCCCCACTGGCAACCCGATCGCACCGGTCGTCAAGGTGTCCAGCAACACCGATGTCGCCACGCGCCTGTCCGAACTGATTGACTTTGACTGCGGCAGCATTCTGCAGGGCGTCGACCCTGAAGGCTTGGCCGATGCGCTACTGGAGCAGATTGTGGCAACCGCCTCCGGGCAAACGCAGACCCAGGCCGACCGGTTGGGTCAACACGACTTCATCTTCTGGCGGCGCGACATCTCGCTATGAGCCTGCTAGCAGATTTGCCGCGGCTGCAGCGCGAAGCGCCGTTCACATTGCCGATCCGCGTTCTGCAGTTCGGACAGGGTAACTTTTTGCGCGGGTTTGTAGATTGGCAGCTGGACGTCCTCAATGAACGCTGTGGTCTTGACTTTGGCGTCGTCATCGTTCGCCCCACGTCCCGTTCGACCGCCCCCCTGCTCGACACGCAGGGCGGTTGTTACACCACGGTGCTGCGGGGGTTGGACGCAGACGGCGCATTGAAAACGGACGTTCGCCAGATTACCTGCGTGCAACGTGAACTCGACCTGGCCGTCCACTTTGCGGATTATCTGGCGCTGGCGCGCAACCCGGATGTTCGCTTCGTTGTCTCAAATACTACCGAGGCTGGTATAGCGGTCAATGACCATGACGGCTATGCCGACCAGCCGCCTGCATCCTTTCCCGCCAAGCTCACGCGGTGGCTATTTGAACGGTATGTGTACTTTCAGGGAGACCCTGCAAAGGGCCTCGTTTTGCTTCCGTGCGAGCTGATCGAAGCCAATGGACGGGCTCTGCACTCCGCTGTTTTGCACTACACCGCGCTGTGGCGACTGGAGCCAGCCTTTCAAGTCTGGCTGGACCAATCCTGTCACTTCTGCTCCACGCTGGTGGACCGCATCGTCACGGGTTATCCCACCGATGAAATCGAATTCTTGAAGATGGAGTTGAGCTACCGGGATGACTTTCTGGTTGCGGGGGAGCGTTACCACTACTGGGCGATTGAAGCGCCGCCATCGGTGGCGCTGGAGTTGCCCCTGCAGCGCGCTGGTCTTAACGTGCAATGGGTAGCAGACCTAACACCTATTCGCCTGCGCAAGGTCGCCATTCTCAATGGCGCCCACACCTTGCTGGCCGCGGTTGGCTTGCTGTCGGGCCTGCGCACCGTCGAAGAAGCCGTGTTGGACCCGGATCTCGGCCCCTTTCTGCGTGCCACGCTGTGGGAAGAAATCATTCCGGTTCTGCCGTTTCCAGAAACGGAGTCAATAGCCTATGTAGACGATGTCTTGCGACGATTTGGCAATCCGCACATCCAGCACCGGTTGACGGCCATTGCCCTGAATATGGAGAGCAAGTGCCTGGCACGCTTGCTGCCCCAAATCATCCGATTTCACCAAACCCGGGGACGCTTTCCTATGCGCCTGCTGCTAACACTTGCGGCGGCCCTTCAGGGCATCGCAGAGCCCTGCGACCAAATCAATCATGCTATGGGTGCAGTCCCCGGCATGCAAGAAACCGTGAACGCCTTGCGCGCCAGAATTGCTGCCGTCGGGATACGCACGGCGTTGCACCGCGCGGAGGTGTCGACATGAAAGCCATAGGTGTTTGCGCGTGGCTGTTGGCGCTGGCGTTGGTGGGTGCCGCTGCCCAAGCCCAGATGAACCCGTTTACCTACGATACCCAGGGCTGGGCCAGTGGCACCAGTGGCGGGCGCGGTGGTCGCATTGTGCGTGTCAGCAACCTCAACGCATCCGGCCCGGGTTCGTACCGCGAGGCCGTTGAGGCGCAAGGGGCACGCATCGTTGTGTTCGAAGTGGGTGGCGTCATTGACATGGATGGTAAGACCATCACGATAAAAAACCCGCATCTGACGATCGCCGGCCAGACCGCACCCGCGCCGGGCATCACCGTGATCAAGGCAGAAACCAATATTGCCACCCACAATGTGATCATCCAGCACATGATGTTTCGCCCGGGTGAATTTGGCCGGGCCAAACGCAGTGGCCACGACCAGGACGGCATTTCGACCCAGGGCGCCGCACACCATGTCATCGTGGATCACTGTTCGCTGTCGTGGTCAACGGACGAAAACCTGTCCGTTGGCGGTCCCCGCTTTGACGGAGCAGGACCGGACGATTGGCGGCGCAATACCTCGCACGCCATTACCTACAGCTACAACCTGATCTATGAAGGATTGGCCAACTCCGTTCATAAAAAGGGTGAGCACTCCAAAGGCACGCTGGTGCATGACAACGCTACCGGCATCCTGCTGTTTGGCAACGTCTACGCATCCAATCGTGAGCGCAATGCGCTGTTCAAGGGCGGCGTGCAGGCTGCGATGATCAATAACCTGATCTTCAACCCCGGGCTGAAGGCCGTGCATTACAACCTGGTGGCCCATGAGTGGAGCAGCCATGACTATGTGACCGGAAAGGTGACCCTTGTCGGCAACGTCTACCGCCACGGCCCGGACACCAAGGCCAACACACCGCTGTTTACTTTGGGGGGGCACGGTGATGTGGAGCTCTACCTGAAGGACAACATCGCCGTCAATGATGTGGGGCAGGCCGTGGCGCATACCGGTTTCTACACGGCCAGCCAGGCGCGCATTCTGCCTATTGAGACGCCTTACCTTCCTGCCGACATCAAGGTGTATCCGGTGCAGGACCTGGAGCGCGCGCTGCCGCTGGTTGCCGGGGCGCGCCCCTGGGCGCGGGACCCGATTGACTTCAAGCTGCTGTCCGATGTGGCGGAAGGGCGCGGCCTGATCATCGACTCTGAAACCGAAAACGCTATGGGCTACCCCCGGTATCCGCCCACTAGCCGTCCATTTCGTGAAGCGGACTGGAACCTCACCGATATGAGCCCCAAGGCGGGTTGGGCCTCGCTCGCTGCTGCGGCGCACCACTAGGTCATGACTCCCATGTTGCGTTGCGTGCTGTTGTTGGGGGGCCTGCTGTGCCAGGGGCTGGCGACCGCTGCAGACTGCGCGCTGACCCCGGGAAATGCCTACCTGCGCCCCTGCCAAACCTGGGCACAAGGCATTGAAGGGCAGCGCAAGGCCGATCTGGGTGATGGCCGCTACTTGAACCCCATCATGGCGGGCGACCACCCGGACCCCAGCATCCTGAAAGACGGGGACGACTACTACATGACGTTTTCGTCGTTTGAGGCCACGCCAGGAGTCACCATCTGGAACTCGCGCGATCTGGTGAACTGGACCCCGATTGGATCTGCGCTGACGCAGTACCTTGGCAGCGTCTGGGCTCCTGAGTTGGCCAAGCACGGTGACCGCTATTACGTCTACATCCCCGTCAAGCAACCGGGCAACGACAACATATACGTTGTTCATGCAAACGATATTCGTGGCCCATGGTCGGCCCCGGTTGCCCTCAACAACGCCCGCATTGACCCCGGCCACATCGTGGGGGAAGACGGCAAGCGCTACCTGTTTCTGTCGCACGGCGACCGCGTGCCGCTATCCGATGACGGGCAGCGCATCACCGGCCCCATGACCCATGTCTACGACGGCTGGAAGTACCCCGATGAATGGGACGTGGAGAGCTACTCGCAGGAAGGCCCGAAGATGATGCGCCGGGGCGACTACTTCTACATGACCCTGGCTTTGGGTGGAACCGCTGGCCCGCCCACAGGGCACATGGTGGTGTCCGCGCGGTCCAGGTCTATCCACGGGCCCTGGGAAAATTCCCCGTACAACCCGATTCTGCGCACCCGGTCTGAGGCTGAAAAATGGTGGTCCAAAGGCCATGCCACGCTGGTGGAAGGGCCCAATGGCAAAGACTGGTACATGGTCTACCACGGCTACGAAAACGGCTTCCATACCCTGGGGCGGCAGACCCTGTTGAGCGCGGTGGAGTGGACTGCCGATGGCTGGTTCAAGGCCAGGGACGCGGATGAGGGCGTGCCACTGCCCGTGCCGCAGGGCGGCAGCGTGCTGTCCCATGGACTGCGCTTGTCGGACGATTTCTCAACCAACAAGTTTGGCGTGCAGTGGAGTTTTTTCAAAGGTGCGGCCAATGAGATGGACCGGGTGCGCTATCTGGAAGGTGCGCTGGAACTCAAGGCCAAGGGCAACTCACCCGCCAACACCTCGCCCATGACGTTTTTGACCGGGGACCAGGCCTACCAGTTGGAGGTCGACGTGGACTTCGATGACCAGGCCCAGGCCGGGGTTCTGCTGTTCTACAACGATAAGTTGTATGCAGGCCTGGGTGTCAATGCCAAGAGCCTGGTGTTGCACCGCTACGGTATGGACCAGCGCAACAGTCCCAAGCCACCCGGCATGCGCAACACGCTGCGCGTGCGGTTGACCAACAACCGCCACATCGTGACCCTGCACACATCCACGGACCAGGGTCGCAGTTGGCAGAAGTACAACACGCAAATGGATGTCACCGGCTACCACCACAACGTGGCCTATGGATTCATGAGCCTGCGACCCGCCCTTTATGCCACCGGCATGGGGCCCGTGCGGTTCAGCAACCTGACCTACCGCGCTTTGCCGTAGGTGCCATCACCGTCGTTTTTTTCACCACCACAAGAGGAGACACTTGCATGACATACCGTAAGAACCTGATGAAACCGCTGATCGCAGCCGCGTCCCTGCTGGCCGTAGCCAGCGCTTGGGCCACGGAGTTCCGCTCGGCAGATATTCACCCGGACGACTACCCCACAGTACTGGCGGTTCGCCACATGGGTGAAGAGTTGAGCAAGGCCACCAACGGCAAACACAGCATCAAGGTGTTTTCCAAATCGGCCCTGGGCATTGAGAAAGACACCATAGAACAGACCAAGCTGGGCGCCATTGCCATGACCCGCGTCAACGTTGCGCCCATGAACAACATCTGTGCCGCCACCATGGTCCCCACCATG
Organism: uncultured beta proteobacterium; assembly: GCA_903853895.1. Classification (GTDB taxonomy): domain Bacteria; phylum Pseudomonadota; class Gammaproteobacteria; order Burkholderiales; family Burkholderiaceae_C; genus Allorhodoferax. The sequence continues at coordinate 39,232 of CAINUX010000130.1, forward strand.
CCCTTTTTGTTCCGCTCCACCGAGCACATGCGCAAGGTGCTGGACGGTGCCATCGGCGATGAAATCCTGAAGGACTGCGAAGCGCAGGGCTTCATTGGCCTGGCGTTTTATGACTCGGGTGCACGCTCCATGTACACCGTCAAGAAGCCGGTCAAGACGCTGGCTGATGCCAAGGGCTTGAAGGTGCGCGTGCAGCAGAGCGACTTGTGGGTCTCGTTGCTGGAAGCCATGGGCGCCAATGCCACACCCATGCCCTTCGGCGAGGTCTATACCGCGCTCAAGACCGGTCTGGTGGATGCCGCGGAAAACAACTACCCCAGCTACGAGAGCTCCCGCCATTTCGAAGTAGCCCGCTTCTACAACAAGACCGAGCATTCCCTGGCGCCCGAGATTTTGCTGTTCTCCAAGAAGATTTGGGACACCCTATCACCCGACGAACAAAAACAGATCCGCGCGGCAGCCAAAGAGTCGGTCACCTACATGCGCAAGCTGTGGGATGAGCGCGAAGAGAAATCCATGGCCATTGTCAAGGCGGCCGGCGTGCAGATCGTCGATGTGGACAAGGCCAGCTTCCAGGCTGCCATGAAGCCGGTGTATGACAAGTTCCTGAAAGACCCCAAATTGCAGGATATGGTCAAGCGCATCAACGCCGTGAAGTAAGGCAGTTTCCGATGTACACCCGTTTTTGCGCTGCGCTGGCGCGGCTGTGTCTGCAGTTGGGCGTCGGTGGCCTGGTGCTGCTGGTCGTGGCCGTGTTGTACCAGGTGATAGGTCGTTATGTGTTCAACGACACGCCCACCTGGGCTGAGAGTGGCGCCGTGTTGCTGGTGCTCTATGTGACCATGCTGGGCATGGCCGTGGGCGTGCGCGACGCCGGGCACATCGGGCTGGAGTCTTTGCTGGTGCTGGCGCCGGATGCAATCCGACTGAAACTGGAGTTGCTCATCCAGGCGCTGGTGCTGGTTTTTGGGCTGGTTATGGCCTACAACTGTGGCGTGCTGGCGGTCAGCGTGTGGGACTACAAAATCCCCACGTTGGGCGTGTCTGAAGCCATGAAATACCTGCCACCTGCCGGTGCAGGGGCGTTGATTGCCGTGTTTGCCCTGGAGCACATCATTGCGCTGCTGCACCATACCGACGTGGAGCCCGCATGGCACTGACTATTTTGTGCGTGAGCTTCACGCTGCTGTTGCTGCTGGGCGTGCCCGTTGCGTTTTCCATTGGACTGTCCTCGTTGGCGACGTTGCTCTACGAGGGCATGCCGCTGGCGGTGGGATTCCAGCAAATGATTTCAGGCATGAGTCCGTTTTCGTTCCTGGCCATTCCGTTCTTCATCTTTGCCGGGGAAATCATGATGTATGGCGGCATTGCCGACCGCATTGTGGATTTCGCCAAGTCGGTGGCAGGCCATGTGCGTGGAGGGCTTGGTATGAGCAATGTGCTGGCCTGCACGCTGTTTGGCGGGGTCTCCGGCTCACCGGTAGCTGACGTGTCGGCAATGGGTGCGGTGCTGATACCCCAAATGAAGAAAGAGGGCTACGACGCCGACTATGCGGTTAACGTCACCACCCATGCCTCACTGGTGGGGGCGCTCATGCCTACCAGCCATAACCTCATCATCTTCACGCTGGCGGCCAGTGGCAAGGTCAGCATCGCGGCGCTGATTCTGGCCGGTATCGTGCCCGCGATCTTGCTCACCATCTGCAACCTGGTGGCGGCCTACGCCGTGGCCGTCAATCGCGGCTACCCGGCCGGCACGTTTCCGGGCTGGGCAATTGTGTGGCGATCCTTCCTGCAGTCGCTGCCGGGCCTGCTGGTGGTGGTCATCATCATTGCGGGCATTCTGTCGGGCGCGTTCACGGCCACTGAGTCCGCGTCGGTGGCGGTGGTCTGGGCGCTATTTCTGGCCGCAGTGGTCTACAAGCGGCTGACACGCGAACAGTTTCTCAAGGCAGGAGCCAAGGCCGTGAAGGCCACAGGTTCGGTGCTGCTGCTCATCGGCATCAGCTCGATGTTTGGCTACCTGATCGGCCTGTACGGCGTGGCGGAGCTGACCGGCCAGATGCTGGGCAGTGTCAGCACCAAACCCTGGGTCATCTTCCTGTGGGTCAACATCATCCTGTTCGTGCTGGGCACGTTTCTGGATATGGCAGCCACCATCCTGATTTGCACCCCCATCTTTCTGCCCATTTGCCAGCAGATGGGCATGAGTACAGAGCAGTTCGGCATTGTCATTTTGATCAACTGTGCGCTGGGCCTGAACACGCCACCCGTGGGTACCACGCAGTTTGTGGGGTGCACGATTGGCGGTATTTCGGTCGGGGAGGTGATGAAAACCATCTGGCCCTTTTATGGCGGGCTGGTTGTAGCTCTGATGTTTGTGACCTACGTGCCGGCGTTTTCAATGTGGCTTCCAAACTTATTGCTGAAATAGTCGCACAGTCGGCCGAAGTTGATTCACAATATAATTTGAAACACGTTTTCAGAGAAACCAAAACAAATGGATGATGATTCCCTCGATTCCAAGCAACCGGAGTCCGTCGCGGCGGTGCTCAAGACCTTTGGTCTGTTGCAAGCCCTGGCGGATCGCAGCGAAACCGGCATTTCGGATTTGTCGGTGCGTCTGGCCATGCCCAAGGCCACGGTCTACCGTTTTTTGCAAACCATGATGACCCTGGGCTATGTGCGCCAGGAGGCTGACAGTGAACGCTACGGCCTGACCATGAAGGTATTCGAGCTAGGCACCAAGGCCTTGCAGTATCCCGAACTGGTCGATCTGGCCAAGCACCACATGCAGATGCTGGCCGACAAGACCGGGGAGACGGTGCATTTGGGTACGTTGATCGACAGTGAAATCATCTATGTGCACAAGGTGGATTCGCGCCACATGCTGGGCATGTACTCCAAGGTGGGCCGACGCGCGCCATTGCACTGCACGGCGATCGGCAAAGTGCTGCTGGCATGGGAGCACCCGGATCGCCGCGCCATGATCCTGCAGGGCGCCGAGTTCACCAAATACCGCGACAAAACGATCGTCGAGCCAGCGGCCTTTGCACAGGAACTGGAGCGCGTCAAGGCGCAAGGCTTTGGTGAGGACCGTGAAGAGTTTGACGACCACATCCGCTGCCTGGGCGTGCCGATTTTTGACCGGCTGAACAGGCCTATTGCGGGCATGAGCATTTCATTCCCGACATTTCGCTATGACCCGGCGCGCGAGGGCGAAGTGGTGGCCATGCTGACCGAGGCCAGCCGCGACATCTCGGCGCGCCTGGGATGCACGCAGTTCCCGCTGGATACCGTGGCCCCCAAGGCCTGACTCTCGACATGGCAGTGCGTGCGCGCAACCTCCTTTCCAAGTCCATCGTTGCGGCCGTGCTGGCACTCTCGGTCCTCTTGACGGGCTGTGCCACGGTATCAACACTGGAAAGTGACGTGCTCAGCTTTTCCAGCGTACCCGCCAGCACCCAGGCGGGGCCGTTTACCTTTGAGCGTCTGCCTTCGCAGTACCAGAACCCCAACCAAACGCTGGCGTTCGAGCAGATGGCGCAGGCGGCGCTGGAGAAGCGGGGCTTTACCCGCAACGATGCCAGTGCGCAGTACAGCGTGCAAGTGAGCGCCGTGACATCGAACGCGGTGTTGGTCTACCCCGACCCCTTCTTTGGGCGCTTCGCCGCTACGCCGTTTGGCCGCTCGCGCCATTGGCATGGCCGTGTGTTCTACGCACCGCCGTGGCCAGATAGCACGGTGCATGTGTCGCGCGTGCGGCTGGAGATTCGCGACCTGCGCGCCGGCACGGTGGTGTATGAGAGCACCGCCACCAATGAACAGAGCTGGTTCGATGGGGAGAAGATGTTCCCGGCGATGTTTGAAGCGGCGTTGGCCGACTTTCCGTCACCGCCCAACGGGGTGCGCAAGGTCATCGTCATACTGCCGGGCGACTGAATCTAGTCCCGGCTGCGCCACCGCATCGTGGTGATGATCGGCGCGTACTGGCCCCTTGTTTTTTCACTGATACATGCTATCAAATGAGGAGCTGTACAGGGTTATTTCACGGGGGCTAGAGGCCTGTATCTCCAATAAAAAAAGTGGCACCGAAGTGCCACAACGGCGCGAGTCATGAAACTACCCGCACCACCCCGAATCAATTCTTTTGATCCCCCTTAGCAAGCCTTCACGCGTGAAAGGTGTGGATGGTGCCACTGGCCCCGTCATCGCAGGCAATCTTGTAGCTCAGGTCGCCAAAGTCAACGAACAGTTCCGCTTTTGACGCACCGCAAACCCACTGCAGGTGCAGCGTGGTATCCGTTGACGGCAGCAGCTCAAAGCGGCCGTTGAATGCCTTGCTGGTGTTGCGCAGCCGAATGAGCGCCAGCAGATCTTGCACCAGCGGCTTCTGCAATGCCGCTTCAATGTCCGCAGGGCTGAAACACTGGCGGTTGATGTCCCGGCCCACGCCACTGCGCGCCAGCAGGTCCATGTCGTTTTCGCCGGCCAACAAACCGACGTAGTAGATCTGCGGCACGCCGGGCAAGAAGAGCTGGATGGCACGCGCCAGCAGGTAGGCGCGATCGCTGCGACCCATGGCGTCGTAGAAGGTGCAGTTGACCTGGTAGAGGTCCAGGTTGGAGGCCGCGGCACCGGTGGCCTGGCGGCTTTGGCCGTTGCTGTTGGCGTGGATGCGTTCGACCAACTGGTCGAGTTGCCCGGGAGCGAGCAGGCCGGGGTGCTGTGCCCGGTCCGCCGGGTCGGCGCCAATGTCAATGATGCCAATGCCGTCATGTGTGTCCAGAACGGTAAGGGCGTTTTCGGGGCGGATGCGAATCCAGTCCTTCAGGGCCCGGCTGTTACCAAAGAAAAAAGTATGCAGCACAAGTGGCGGCAGCGCAAAGTCGTAGACCCAGTCCACGCGCTGGGCGATCTCAATCTGCCGCTGGAAGTAGGAGTGGATCTCGACCAGCACTTCCATGCCCATGGATTGCGCCTGCTCGGCAAAGCGGGCGATGAAGTCAAAGGTCTCGGGCAGCATGAAACAGCTGGTGCCCGCCTTCTTGATGGCGTAGCCCGCGGCATCCAGGCGGATCATGCGGATGCCGTTGTCGGCAAACCGCTGCAGGATGCTCGTCAGATAGGCCCGGCCCTGTGGATGCTGCACGTCGATGTCGATTTGCTGCGGCGTGAAAGTGGTCCACAGCATCTTCTTTTGCCCATTGCCCAGCACCGTGGACACAAAGGGCATACCCGGGCGCGGGCGGTAGATGGCCAGCAGGTCCCGCTCGCAGGCACCCTGCGGGAACACGGTGCCCATGCTCAGGAACAGGCCCGCGTACGGCGACGCATCGCCATGGGCTGAGTAGTCCTGAAACTGCGGTGACTCGCAGGACATGTGGTTGACGATGGCGTCTGCCATCACATCCACCACGGTGGTTAGGGCGCGTATGTCACCCCAATCGCCCAGACGCGGGTCAACCCGGGTGTGGTCCTTGGGGTCAAAGCCGGCATCGGCGCCATCAATGGCGTCAAAGAAGGGCAGCAAGTGCACACCACCAAACACACCCTGCAGGGGGCCCGATAACAGTTGGGTCAGCTGCTGGAGGTTTCCTCCGCCCAGCCGGTCTACATAGGTAATGAGTTGAACCTGGTTTTTCATGAATGGTGTTTGGGGGTAGCGCTGTTCGTGTTCTTGGTGTCCACCATCAGCACGGCGGCCGCGGCGCACAGCAGCAGCACACCGGCGAGGCGGATGACGTTGCTGGGGTTGCCGCCCAGCAGCGTGTCGTAGTACAGGGGCAGGGTGAGCATCTGGATCAGCATGGGGATCACGATGAACATGTTGAAGATGCCCATGTAGACACCGGCCCGCTCGGGCGGAATGCAGCCCGCCAGCAGGATGTAGGGGTTGCCCATGATGCTGGCCCAGGCCAGGCCAATGCCGACCATGGGGACGAACAACAACCATTTGTTGGTGATGTCGGGTAACACCCACATGCCCGCTGCCGCCAGCGTCAGGCAGACCGCGTGAACGATCTTGGGCCCGAAGCGGCGAGTAAACGGCACCATGGCAAAGGCCGACAGGAAGGCGATGAAGTTGTAGAAGCCGCCGATTTGCCCGTTCAGCAAACCCGCTTCGCGAAAACCTGCGGTGGTGGCATCGGACGTGTGGAACATCGTCTTGGCCAGGCTGGGCACGATGTAGATCCAGTAGCACATCATGCCGTACCACTGGAACAGTTTCATCCACCACAGCCGGCGCATGGTGCTGGGCATTTCCTTGATGGCCTGCCAGACTTCGCGCAGCGTGGCCACGCCGCCGGTGGGGCGCTCTCGCATCTCCTGGATGGCCTCTGCGGACAGTGGCAGCTCGGGCACCTTGCGCACCGACCACCACACCGTCACCAGCGAGAACACGGCGCCCATGACGAACGCGGCCATGGTGGCCTGCGGGATATGGTTGTCGCCCACCGCGTCGCGGCTCATGCCCATACCGATCAGGATGGACGGCATCAGGTAGGCCAGCGTTTGCGCCAGGCCGGTAAAGGCACTCTGCGTCAAGAAACCCAGCGAGTGTTGCTCGCGGTCCAGGCGGTCGCTGACATAGGCGCGGTAGGGTTCCATGGTCACGTTGTTGGCCGCGTCCAGTATCCACAGCAGGCCGGCCGCGAACCACAGCGTCGGGCTCATCGGCATGGCCAGCAACCCCAGGCTGCACAAAATGGCACCGATCATGAAGTAGGGCGTGCGCCGGCCCCAGCGCGACACGGTGCGGTCGCTCATGGCGCCGATGATGGGCTGCACCAGCAGACCCGTCATAGGCCCGGCCAGCCATAGCAGGGGCAGGGTGGCCTCGTCGGCGCCCAGGTATTTGTAGATTGGGCTCATATTGCTTTGCTGCAGGCCAAAGCTGAACTGAATGCCGAAGAAGCCGACATTCATGTTGATGATTTGCCAGATCGACAAGTGGGGTTTTGCGAGGGACATCAGATTCGGGTTCTCTGGTTTGAATGTTGTGTCAGACGATGGTGCCCGCGGTGCTGGCAGCCAGCCGCTTGCGCCATACGGAATAGGCCTGCAGGTCGTGACCCATGGGACCCCTATGGCCGCAGATCGCCGCCGCATACTCGTTGGCCAGAGCCAGCGACCAGGTCAGCGTGCGTCCGGCCAGTTGGCCCGCCAACAGCATCGCGCTGAAGCCGTCACCGGCACCAACGGTGTCGACAACGTGGGCCACGTCGATCCCCAAGCCCTCCGCCTCGCAGTGGCCTTGTGCGTCAAAGCAGGCGTAACCCCGTGGACCGCGCGTCACGATCAAGCGCTGCAGCCGAAAGTGACCCATCAGGTGGGCTATGCCGCTGTGGAAAGCGGCTGATCCCCAGGCTTCGGACCACATGGCGGCACCGCCTTGCCAGGCCAGCAACTGCACCAGCTCTTCGTCGTTCACTTTGACCCAATCGGCCAGCTCCAGGGATTCCTCCGCCAGCCTTCGGTTGTCGGGTCCATCGCGCAGATTCAGGTCCAGGTAGCACAAGCCATCGCTGGAACGGATGATTTCCCGGATGGTGTTTTTGGACACCATGTGCCGCTGTGCCAATGTTCCAAAGTAGACAAAGGCGTGGGGCTGCGTGGCCAGGAGTATGGATCGCGCCTGTGCCAGGTCCAGGTAGTCCCAGGCCGCGTCTTCGGCAATGCGAAAAGTATGTACCGCACCCTTTTGCACGATGTGAACGGTGCCGGTGGGGTGCGAGGCATCGCGTTGAAAGCCCTGCGTGGACAGGCCAAAGTTCTGAGCACTTTGCAACAGTGCGTCGGCGCCCAGGTCGCGGTTTCCGATTCGGGTGATGCACGTCACGGGCACCTGAAGCGCGGCCAGGGAACGCGCCACATTGAAGGGCGCGCCGCCCGCCTGGGGCCCGCTGTCAAACAGATCCACCAGCGCTTCCCCCAGCACCAGCACGGAATCCGGTTTGTGGCCAGACTGCACGGCGGGTGCTGGATGTGAACTTACTCTTTCGTTCATGGGAGTTAGATGGCTGTGAGACGCTGGTGGGGGCTTTAGAACATGTACTTCAACTGAACACTGGCCGAACGACCATTGACCGCACGCGCCGCGTGGCCATCACCCTCGATCTCGGTGTAGCCCAGCGTGTTGAACAGGTTGTTGACCCGCAGCGACAGCTGTGTCTTGGCGTTGATGCGGTAGTTGGCAAAGGCGTTGACTGTGGTGAAGCCGGCCATGGTGATGGTGTTGGCATCGTCACCATACGAGTCACCGGTACCAACCAATGCGGCGCCCAGCTCCAGGGAATCAAAGCTCACGGACGGTGCCAGCTGGTACACAAAGTCGGCCTGGCGGCGCGGCTTCTTGCCGACCGTGCTGGCGTCGTTGGAGTCGGTGATCTTGGCGTTGGTCCAGGTGGTGCCGCCGGCGATGCGGAAGTCACCCACGTTCCACACGGCTTCAAGTTCCAGTCCGCTGGACGAGTACTTGTTGGCGGTGAATTTCTGCGTCGTGGCCTCGTAGTTGCTCTCGGTGGTGCGCGCGCTGAACAGCGTCGAGAACAGGCTGAAGCCGCCACTGCGCCATTTCACACCGGCTTCCTGTTGCTGGATCTGGTTCAGGGCAATGGGCACCGAGCCGTCCAGCGGGTTGCCATACAGCAGGCGGTCGGCGCTGAACGCCACGCCATCGCTGCTGCGGGCAAAGAGCGACAGGTCGCGGTTGATGGTGTAGTTGGCGCCCAGCGAGTAGGAGTTGTGTGACACGTCGTAGTTGACGTTCTTTTGCGAGGTCGCGTCCCAGCTCTTGGTTGTGGCATTGGACGACAGGGTGTAGCCGCTGGCCTTCTGGTTGTCGCTGCGCACGCTGGCATCCACAATCAGTGCGCCAGCGTCCACGGTCAGGGCCAGGTAGGGGGCGGTCTGGTTGTATTGCACGTCCCAGGTCCTGGCGCAACATCCGCCCCAGGTGTCAAACCCGGCGGTCACCGGCGCCGAGCTGGGTGCGCCCACGGCATTGACCACCTGTGCGTTGGTGCCGTTCATGGTCATGTTGTACTGATTCCAGTACCAGGTCTGCGCAATGGTCTGCACACCGGTGAACACGCCGGCAACCGCCGTGACCTTGCCCATGCCCGCATCAAAGGCCTTGGAGACCTTGATGTCGTTGAAGGTGTTGCCGAAATCGTCCAGCGAGGTGTTGAACAGCGTGGCCGTGAAGAAGGCGTTCTTGCCATTGTTGCCGTTGTCGGCCGGGAACAGCCCGATGAAGCGGCCGGAGTTGCTGGACCTGCGGAACTTCTCGTCCAGCGTCCAGCCGTCGCCCAGCTTCAGCATGCCTTCAAAGCCGAAGGCGTTGCTCTGGATGCGCAGTCCATCGCGCGTGTTGCTGGTGGTGAACCCGCCATCGTGGTTCAGGGAGCGGTCGGTTGGCAAGGACGGCGTGATGAAGAAGGCGGTGCGGGGATCGATGCCGTTGATGGCGTTGATTTGGCCGTTGGAAACTGTGACTGGCACCGGCAGCAAGGTGGGAGTGCGATCCTCCAGCGACTTGACGCTGAATCGGATGTAGCCGTTGTCCAACTGCTGGGTGACGTTGGCGCGGATCTGGCCACCGTTTTCGGTATTGAAGCCCGCCGCCCGTGCGCCTTCACCGGTGCGCTGGAAGCCGCCGATGTGGAAGGTGGTGCGCGGCCCCAGGCTGCCACCGTAGTCCACATCCAGGCGTGTCTGGCGTTGCTGCAGGCCAGCGGTCAGCGCCGCAGATCCGCCCGCTTCCGCACCGGTCTTGCTGATGAAGTTGACAATGCCCCCGGGTGAGTTGGTGGCCAGTGTGGAGGCAGATCCTCCCCGAATCACTTCCAGCCGGTCTACATTGAAATCGGCGCGCAGGAACTGGTCGGCCGTGCCAAATGACACATCACCAAACAGTACCAAGGGCAGGCCGTCTTCCTGCAGCTGCACATAGCGCGAGCCGCCGGCCGACAAGGGCACGCCACGCACCGTGATGTTGGCATTGCCCTCGCCGCCGGATGATTCCGAGCGCACACCGGGAATGGCGCGCAGCAGTTCGGCGGCGCTGGTTGCGCCGGTCTTTTCCATCTGCTCGGCGCTCAGCGTGCTGACTGACACGCTTTGTTTCATCTTGGACTTCGCTGTCGAGGTGCCAGTGACCACGATCTGGTCGAAGTTCATGCCGTCCTTGCTGGCTTCAGCGGCGGTGGACTGGGCCCAGGCGCTGCCGATGGTCAACAAGGCAAGGGAAACGGCTGCCGCAATGGGGCGTGTTGTAAAGCTGTGATGGTGCATAAAGTCTCCTGTTGACGGCCGAAACGGTTGGAATCAGCGACCAGTTTGTTTTGGATAAAGCATGGGATGAGGGCAAGCGACCCGACCGGCCGAGACCGTTCCAATCGCTTGAAACGAATATTAAGTTCTTTGCAATCGATTGCAATTAGGTATAAACCCGTATTTATTTGAAGTTATCAAGTAAAACAACACAGAGGTGTGGATGAGTCTGATGCAAATCAGCGTCGTTCATGCAATCGTTTGCGTTTTTACCCACTGTGCCGCGGGCCGCGAAGGCGCCTCAAGGCGCGCTGGCGCGTACGACCATGTGAACGGGCAGGGTGCGCGGCAGGGCGCGCACCCCATTGAGCAGTTGCAACAAGGCCGCGACCAGCTCGGTCCCCGCTTCCAGCACCGGCTGGTGAACGGTGGTGAGTGCAGGCTCGCAAAAGGCTGCCAGCGGCATATCGTCATAGCCGACCACGCCCACATCGCCCGGCACGGAGCGCCCGTGTGCGCGCAGTGCCTGCACCATGTGGATGGCCAGCAGGTCGCTACAGGCCACCACGCCGTCAAACGCCACGCCGCTGGTGCACAGGTGTTCCAGGATGGGGTGCGCCGCATCGGGCTCGAAGGGAGCGGGAATCTGCAGTTCGGGCGGTGGCGGCGGGAGCCCGGCTGCTGTGTGGGCACGCAAGTAGCCTTCGCGCCGCAACCAGACCTCGGGCAGCGCGGTATCACCCAGAAAGGCGATGCGTTTGCGACCGGCACGCAGCAGATGGGCCGTCGCCTGCTCTCCGCCGTTGCGGTTGTCGCCCCCCACGCTGCAATACAACTGCTGTGGCAGCTCGCCGCCCCACACCACCAGGGGCATATTGCGCGCAGCCAGCTGGTTGAGCTGGTCGTGGTGGCGCCACTGGCCAATGATGATGACGCCAATGACTTTGCCTGAGTCATAGAGTTGCGAGGCGGCGTCCAGCCGTTCAGAGTCCACGCGCGACAGCAGCATGTCGTAGCCGTGGTCGGTCAGCGCATCGGCGATGCTGCCGATGATGGACAGGAAGAAGGGGTCGGAAATGTGCTGGCGAGATTGCGCGTCATACGGCACCACCACACCCACGGTCAGGTTCTTTTGCAGGCGCAGGTTTTGCGCGCCCAGGTTGATGGAGTAGTTCAGCGACTGCGCCAGCTGCTGGATACGTTCGCGTGTCTCGGCGTTGACCAGTGTGCTGCCGCTGAGTGCTCGCGATACGGTGGCGACCGACACGCCGGCCAAGCGTGCGATGTCTGCCATCTGCAGCCGTTTGCGGTCGGTGGATTCACTGGCGGGTGTTGGTCCCTGGGCTAACGATGTCTTGCGCATGAATAAATGGATTCCCACCGTCGATGGGGATGGGTAGAGCGGTGTAACGCCGAATACTACCGTGTGGATGTCTATTTCCCGGACTTGACTACTTGTGCGATGGCCTTGTTGAGCTTGGCGATGGTGTCATCGCTAACCTTGTTGCTGCACCACAGGTGGCGCGTATCGCCGGCGACCACATCATCAAAATGCAGTATTTTCAAACGCGGGCCTTCATGCCTGACGCTGGCGATCAACGTTGACGCCTCTTCGTATGGGGAAAGTACGAAGTCCGCACGACCGGCGGCCACCATGCGGGCCAATGAACTTTGATCGCCCGTAATGACCTGTACATGGGCTTTGGCGGCCGATATGATGGCAGGCACATCACGGCCATAGGTCAGTCCGTTCTTCATCAGAATGCGTACCGACGGGTTGGCGGCCAACGCAGCCAAGGACTTTTCCGGCGGATTGAAATTGAAACGTGCCACGCCGACAGTGGGTTTGTCACGGTAGATCGGATCAGTGAATTTGCCCACACTGGCACGACCGGCAGTCTTGTACCACCCCACGCCGCATTCCAGCGTGTTTCCCCGTTCGATCTGGAAAAGCTGGCGCTTGGCCGGGATGGCCTGCCATTGATAGCGGATACCGGCCTTTTGAAAGGCCGCAGCGGCCGGGTCAGCCGTCAGACCGGTGGCGTCCCCGTTGACCTGCCGAACTGCGTAGGGCGCACGTTCGTAGTAGCTGAGCAGAACCACTTCTTCGCAGACAGCACTACCCCCAACACCCAATAGCAGGCTGCAGATCACCAGCTTTTTCATGCGCCCCTGGCGGTCAAAGGCGTCGTAAGCATCTTCACGGCGGGACTCCAGTAGTGGTGAGACCGGATAGTACGCCGAGATGCCTCGCGACGGTGCGCCTATTGCAGCCGAAGGGCGCTCAGCTCGTGGATCTGTGCCTCACCCGCCAGGCCGATGCGGCCCTGGGTGATCAGGCCGCGCACCAGCTCCATGTCCGGAGCCAGGCTGCGGTCGACCATCATGGCCGGCGACACCGAGCGGATCAACTGCAGGATGCCTTCCAGAACGTCCGAGCTTTTCAGCGGACGCAAGAACTCAATGCCCTGGGCAGCCGCCAGCAGTTCAATGGCCACGATGTACTCGGTGTTGCGCAGCATCTGCTGCAGGCGCCGCGCAGCAAAGGTGGCCATGCTCACGTGGTCTTCCTGGTTGGCCGACGTCGGCAGGCTGTCCACGCTGGCGGGGTGGGCCAGCGATTTGTTCTCCGAGGCCAGCGCCGCAGCGGTGACGTGCACGATCATGAAGCCCGAGTTCAGGCCCGGCTCGGGCGTGAGGAAGGCCGGCAGGCGCGACACGACGGTGTCCACCAGCATCGCAATGCGCCGCTCGGTGATGGCGCCAATTTCCGCAATCACCACGGCCAGCGCGTCGGCCGCCAGGGCCACCGGCTCGGCGTGGAAGTTGCCCCCGGAGAGCAGGGTTCCCGTGTCAGCAAAAACCAATGGGTTGTCGGTCACGGCATTGGCCTCGCGCAGCAGCACGTCGGCGGCATAGCGCATCTGGTCCAGGCAGGCGCCCATGACCTGCGGCTGGCAGCGCAGGCAATACGGGTCTTGCACACGGTCGTCACCCTCCAGGTGAGATTTGCGTATGGCGCTGCCGATGGCCAGGGCCCGATAGGCCGCAGCACAGGCGATCTGGCCGGGCTGGCCGCGCACCGCATGAATGCGGGGGTCGAATGGACCGTCGCTGCCACGGGCGGCGTCCAGCGTCACCGCGCCGGATATCACCGCCGCCTCAAACAGTCGCTCGGTGGCGAACAGCGCGTCAATGGCCAAGGCGGTCGACACCTGGGTGCCGTTGATCAGCGCCAGCCCTTCCTTGGCCGACAGCTTGATGGGTTCCAGCTTGGCCATCTGCAGGGCCTTGGCGGCGGGCATGCGCGTGTGGCCGTAGAACACTTCGCCTTCGCCAATCAGTGGCAGGCACAAATGGGCCAGTGGGGCCAGGTCGCCCGATGCACCAACCGAACCCTGGCACGGAATGACGGGCGTGATGCCGAGGTTGTAAAACGCAAACAGCCGGTCGATGACCAACTCGCGAATCCCTGAGTAGCCGCGCGCCAGGCTGGCCGCCTTCATCAGCAGAACCAGACGCACCACGGGCTCCGACATGGGCTCGCCAACACCAACCGCGTGTGATCGCAGCAGGTTGAGTTGCAGGGTCTCTAGGTCGGCCTTGGCAATGCGCTGGTTGGCCAGCTTGCCAAAGCCGGTGTTGACGCCGTAGACAGCAGCGCCGCCCTCGGCAGCCTGGTGGACCAGGTCGGCACTCGCGCGGATGCCGGGCCGCGCTGCGGCATCCAGCGTCAGCGGGGTGATGTGGGTGTGCAACTGGCGCAGTTGCGCCAGAGTGAGTTGGCCGGGTTGGATGTTCATGGCTCTGTCCAAGGTGCGAATAACAAGGCGCTATACAACTGATAGCACCATGTGCTTGTTTAATGAGGGCTATAGTGGTATTTACTTGATCATCGGCAGGTTCAAACCCTGCTTCTTGGCCGTTTCAATCGCCAGCTCGTAGCCCGCATCGGCATGGCGCATGACGCCCGAGCCGCAGTCGTTTACCAGTACATTGGCAAGGCGGGCGGCCGCCGCATCGGTGCCGTCGGCCACGATGACCATGCCGGAGTGCTGCGAGTAGCCCATGCCGACACCACCGCCGTGGTGCAGGCTGACCCAGGTGGCGCCACCGGCGACGTTGAGCATGGCATTGAGCAGGGGCCAGTCGCTGACCGCGTCAGTGCCATCTTTCATGCTCTCGGTCTCGCGGTTGGGGCTGGCGACCGAGCCGGTGTCCAGGTGGTCGCGGCCAATCACGATGGGGGCCTTGAGTTCGCCGGTTCTCACCATCTCGTTAAAGGCCAGGCCTGCGCGGTGGCGCTCGCCCAGACCCAGCCAGCAAATGCGGGCGGGCAGGCCCTGGAAGGCAATGCGGTCCCGCGCCATGTCCAGCCAGCGGTGGGTGTGCTTGTTATCGGGGAACAGTTCCTTGATCTTGGCGTCGGTCTTGTAGATGTCCTCGGGATCGCCCGAAAGCGCCACCCAGCGGAACGGCCCCTTGCCCTGGCAGAACATGGGGCGGATATAGGCTGGTACAAAGCCCGGGAAATCAAAGGCGTTGGCCACGCCCATGTCCTTGGCCACTTGGCGGATGTTGTTGCCGTAGTCCACGGTGGGGATGCCCATGCTCTGGAAGTCCAGCATGGCCTGCACGTGGACGGCGCAGGATTGGGCGGCCTCGTGGGTCAGCTTGGCATGCTGCGCCGGGTCACGCTGGGCGGCCTTCCACTGCGCCACGCTCCAGCCACTGGGCAGGTAGCCGTTGATCAGATCGTGTGCCGAGGTCTGGTCGGTCACCAGATCGGGTTTGAGGCCACCAGCTTTGGCACGTTTCACCAGTTCAGGCAGGATGTCTGCTGCATTGCCCAACAGGGCAATGGAGATGGCTTCCTTGGCGGCGGTGTGCTGGCGGATGAGTGCAATAGCGTCGTCAATATCCTTGGCCTGTTTGTCGACATAGCGGGTGCGCAGGCGAAAGTCGATGGAGCTTTGCTGGCACTCGATGTTCAGCGACACGGCACCGGCCAGCGTGGCGGCCAGCGGTTGCGCGCCGCCCATGCCGCCCAGACCGGCGGTCAAGATCCAGCGGCCGGCCCAGTCGTTGTTGTAGTGCTGGCGCCCGGCCTCGACAAAGGTCTCAAACGTGCCCTGCACAATGCCCTGGCTGCCGATGTAGATCCAGCTGCCGGCCGTCATCTGGCCGTACATGAACAGGCCCTTGCGGTCGAGTTCGTTGAAGTGCTCCCAGTTCGCCCACTTGGGCACCAGGTTGGAATTGGCAATCAGCACGCGCGGTGCGTTGGCGTGGGTCTTGAACACGCCCACCGGCTTGCCGGATTGCACCAGCAGGGTCTCGTCGTCGTTCAGTTCCTTGAGGGTTTCCAGAATGCGGTCAAAGCATTCCCAGTTGCGTGCGGCGCGGCCAATGCCGCCGTACACCACCAGGTTCTTGGGGTCTTCGGCGACCTCGGCGTCGAGGTTGTTTTGCAGCATGCGAAACGGTGCCTCGGTCAGCCAGCTCTTGCAGCTCAAGGTGGTGCCGCGGGGCGCGCGGATGACGCGGCTGGCATCAAAACGGGGGTCTTGTATGGGGTTCATGGTGGGTTCCTCGGGAGGTCAATGAAAGGTTGGTATAGAGCGATATAGAGTTCAGTGCAGGCCCAGGTAGGCCGCAGTCAGGGACGGGTCGTTGCGGGCATCCAAGGCCGAGCCTTTCCACACTGTTCGGCCGGATTCCAGTACGCACACGTCGTCTGCCACGGCCAGTGCGCGCTCGGTGTTCTGTTCGACCAGCAGCACGGTCATCCCCTCGCTGCGCAGCAGCTTCAAGGCCGCATAGCACTGGTCAATGACCTTGGGCATGAGCCCGAGCGAGAGTTCATCAATCATGATGAGTTTGGGACGCGTCATCAGTGCGCGACCAATGGCCAGCATTTGCTGTTCGCCACCCGACAGGTTGCCAGCCAGCGAGGAGAGTCGTTCGCCAAGCCGGGGGAAAAGCTCCAATACCCGTGCGCGGTCTTTGGCGTAGGCGCTGGTAGGGTGAATAAGGCCACCGACCCGCAGGTTGTCTTCCACCGACAAGTCTTTGAACAAACGCCTACCCTCGGGCGAGATGGCAATGCCACGGCGCACCCGTTCGGTGGCTGGCAGACGACTGATGTCTTCACCGCCGAACAGAATACTCCCGGCCTGCAAGTCCACATGCCCCGCCACGCACATGAGTGTGGAGGATTT
Source organism: uncultured beta proteobacterium (assembly GCA_903853895.1). Taxonomy (GTDB): domain Bacteria; phylum Pseudomonadota; class Gammaproteobacteria; order Burkholderiales; family Burkholderiaceae_C; genus Allorhodoferax. Next base: position 55,731 of record CAINUX010000130.1, read on the forward strand.
GCCCGCGCCATTGGCACCAAGCAGGGCGGTAATCGTGCCGGGACGCAAGACGAGGGAAAGGTCGGCAGCGGCGTTGAACGCGCCGTAGCCACACGACACAGTGACAAGTTCAAGCATGTTGACCTCCGCCGGGCCGCCCCAAGGAGGGCAGCGCCCCCATGGGGGGCAGTGAGTACACGAAGTGACGAACGTGGGGGCTCATGATTGGGCCTCCTTCGATTGATTCGACTGATCCGATGCCAGCGTGTCGCCACCCAGATAGGCGGCTTGCACCACCGGGTCGCCCATTACTTCGCGCGGAACGCCGTCGCCAATCTTCTTGCCGTTGTCCAGCACCACCAGACGCTGGCACAGGCGCATCACTTCGCTGAGGTTGTGCTCGATGAGCACCACCGTCATACCACCTTGGTGGATGTCGGCGATGGTGTTGGCCAGTGCCCTCGCTTCGCTGGAGTTCAGTCCGGCCAAGGGCTCGTCCAACAAAAAAAGCTGGGGTTTGAGTGCCAGTGCGCGTGCCAGCTCCAGTCGCTTCAAAATGCCCAGCGGTTGCGTTCCCGGCATTTGGTTTGCGCGGTCAGCAATGCCCACCTTCTCCAGCATTTGCATGCCCAGAGCCAATTCCGCCTGGTTGGACACATGCGTGAGCGCCCGCAGCGGCGAAGCCGTCTTGTGTGACCCCGCCGCTAGCGCCACGTTTTCCAGCAGACTCATGTTGCGCAGTGGCTTGACCAACTGCTGCGACAGCGACATGCCCTGGCGGATGCGCCGCTCAATGGGCAGGCCCACCAGCGGCGCGCCGCTGAGGTACACCTCGCCCTCTGTTGCGTGCACCACACCGGTAATGGCGCGTAGCATGGTGGTTTTTCCTGCACCGTTGGGGCCAATCAGTCCCAGCAGCTCGCCCTGGTGAACATCGAATGACACCTGGTTTACCGCTATCAGGCCACCAAAGCGCACGCTGACGTTTTCTACTTTCAACAAGGGGTTTGGGTTCATTGCGCGCCCCCCTTTTTGTGGGACAGGGCCTTCACCATGCCGGCCAAGCCGTGCGGCGAGAAGCGCATCATGACGAACAGCAACCCTCCGTACACCAGCAGCTTGTAGTCCCCGATGAACTGGAACCAGCCCGGCAATGCCGACAGCAAGGCGGCCGCAATCGACACCCATACGACGGAGCCAATACCGCCCACCACCACCATGGACAGCACGGTGATCGACTCCACAAAGCTGAAGCTGTCTGGCCCGATGAACTTGAGGTGCGATGCGTACAGGGCCCCCGCGGCGCCGGCCAGTGCGGTCCCAATGGCAAAAGCGGCCAGCTTGTAGCTTGGCACATCAATGCCCAGAACGCGCATGGTGTCCTCGTCCTCGGCAATGCCGTTGAAGACGCGGCCAATCCAGGCTTTCTGGATATACAGGCTGATGGCTGCGGTGAGGCCCGCCAGCAATAGCGTCAGCAACATGAAGCCAGTCTTGCCCAGGCCGGAGCCGGGAAAGCCCGACAAGCCCATTTCGCCACCCAGCCACTCCTGCTGGCGCACCAGGCCGATGAACAGAAAGACCACCCCCATGGTGGTGATGGCCAGAAAGTCGGCACGCACACGCAAGCTTGCCATGCCGACGATGACACCCAGGAGGCCTGCCAATGCCATGGCTGCCGGGATGGTGAGCAGAAAGGGAACCCCCGCCTTGGTCAACATGGCCGAGGTATAGGCACCCACTCCCAAAAAGGCGGCGTGGCCCAAGCTGATCTGGCCGCAGAAGCCGGTAATGAGGTTCAGCGAAAGCGCAAACATGACGCTGATGCCGATGGTCGTTAGCAAAGAGATTTCGTATTCCATGTCATGTCTCCCGACGAGCCGCCTCTAGGGGGGCATGTGCCCCCCTGGGGGCCGCGAACGAATGTGAGCTTGGGGGTTCATAGTTTTCAGCGTTTTGCAAAAAGCCCCTGCGGGCGCACCATCAGGACGATGATCAAAAACGCAAACGCAATCGCGTTGCGGTCCAGCACCTTGCCCAGGTAAACCGTGCCAAAAGATTCGACCAGACCCAACACCATTGCGGCCATCAGGGTGCCGGGCACCGAGCCCATGCCGCCCAGCACGATGATGGCCAGTGCCTTGTAAGAAGGCACGCTCCCCATGGTGGGCTCCACCAGGTTATTCAGCACCGCCACCCATACACCGGCAAAGCCCGCCAGCGCCGAGCCCACCAGAAAGTTCAGGTCGCGCACCGTGTTGAGCGTGATGCCAAAAGACTCGGCCATTTGTGGGTCAGACACCGTCGCCTGGCAGGCGATGCCCACCCGCGTATGGGATTGCAGCCACGCCAGCACACCCAGGATCAGGGCCGCGCCCACGATCACGGCAATTTCGGCCTCCTTGAACTGCAGGCTGCCAATGCGCACCTGGCCCTGCAGCGGCGTGTTCGCAAACGACAGGCCCGACGCACCAAAGGCAATGCGAAAGCATTCCTCGGCCGCAATGAAGAGCCCGATGGACGCGATCAACGCGACATGGGGCGGCTGCTTGAGCAGGGGCTTGTAGGCCAGGCGGAACATGGCCACCCCCGACAGCCCTGAGACCAGCATCGCGGCCAGCAGGGTCAGCGCCAGGCTGCCCGTGGCGTTGTAGGTCAGCACGCCCACGTAGGCCCCCAGGGTGAAAAGGCTGGCATGCGCCACATGCAGTATGCGCAGCAAGCCATACACCAGGGTCAGCCCCAGCGCAATAAGCGCATAGATGCTGCCCTGCACCAGGCTTTGGGCGATGAGTTCCAGGAAGAACATGGTCGTGCCTACATCGTCATACTTGTACGTCTACTTGGTGCTCTTGGAAGGCGGAGCCAGCAACACGGCGTCCGAGATCACGGAGTGACGGCGGAAGGCCTTGTCCTTGACGATTTGCACTTGAATGTCTTTCTGGACCTCGTGCAGATCGTTGAAGCTCAGCTTGCCGATCGGTGAGTCGTAAGTTCCTGCAGCCATGGCGTCGCGCAGTGCAGTGCCGCCTTTGCCACCGGTCTTGTTCAAACCATCAATCACCACCTGGGCGGCGGTGTAAGTGGCTGCGGCAACCATGTCGGCACCGGTGTTGTAGGCCGCCTTGTAGTCGGCCAGGAAGGCTTTTGTCGCCGGGTTTGCAGAGTCGCGGTCCAGCGAAGTGGTGACCAATACGCCCTCAGAAGCAGGGCCGGCAATCTCCATGAACTTGTCAGAGTCATACCCTTCCTGGCCGATGATGGTGGCCGTGACACCGGCCGCGCGCAACTGGTTCACCAGTGGACCCGCAGTGTAGAAGTAGCCGCTGGCGTAGATGACTTCGGGGTTCTGCGACTTCACGTTGGCAATCAGCGCGCCAAACTGGCGGTCCTGCAAACTGTACTCATGCTCACCCAGAATGGTCAGGCCGAACTTGGTTGCGCCTTCCCTGAAGCCTGCGGCCAGCGACTGGCCAAAGTCGTTCTTGATGTTGATCAGCGCGACCTTTTTCTTGCCCAGGTCGTTGACCAGCTTGGCACCAGCACGGCCCTGCACTTCACCCATGGCTGATACGCGGAACATGAAGTCCCCGGTTCTGGTGATGTCGGGGTGGATGGCATAGGCCACGGCATACGGCACCTGGGCAGCCTGAAACACCGATGCCGATGCCCGTGTGGCACCCGAGTAGCTGCCACCAATGGCGGCTACCACTTTGTCTTTTTCCACCAGCTTGGTCGCGGCGGGCACCGCTTCCTTGGGGGATGCCTGGTCGTCATAGATCACCAGTTCGATTTTTTCGCCCTTGACGCCACCTTTGGCATTGGCCTGGGCCACGGCGAGCTTGGCGCCATCCAGCGCCGACTTGCCGTCCGCCGCTGCAAAGCCGGTGGACGGCACGGTGATGCCCACTTTGATGTCGGCCAGGGCCGCGCCGGAGGTGCTGAAAAACGCAGCGGCCAGAAGCAGGGACTGGGCCGTGTTGAGGTTGGAAGAACGCTGATGCATGCTGTGTTACTCCTGTGGGTGAAACAAAAAGGTGATCTGGCATTTACGCTTGAGAACAATTAACTGTACTTGTATATACAAGTTGATGCAAGATAAAATTAGTTAGGGTTTGTACTTACTGTTTTTGATTCGTTCGTATGACTGCTTGTCTATACAACTGCATTGATTTTGACTAAGATACATGCATGACACCCGCCTACCTCCAAGTCAAAACCTTCGTGCAACAGCACATCAGCTCCGGCGAATGGCGCCCGGGCGACCCGGTTCCCAGCGAGGCCACGCTGATGCAGCAGTTCGGCATCAGCCGCATGACGGTGAACCGTGCCCTGCGCGAACTCACCGCCGAGGGCATGGTGACCCGCGTACAGGGCTCCGGCACCTTTGTAGCCGAGTTGCACCGCATTGCGTCCAACCTGACCATTCGTGACATCCAGGAAGAGGTCGTCGAGCGTGGCCATGTGCATGGCGCGCGCGTGTTGCTCAGCCAGTCCGAGAAGGCGGGCGTCGATCTTGCAAAGTCCTTGGGCTTGCGCACTGGTGCCAAAGTGTTTCATACCGTGCTGGTGCATCTGGAGAACGGCGTGCCCATTCAGTATGAGGACCGCTATGTCAACCCTGCTGCAGCCCCCGACTATTTGAAGACCGACTTCACCCAGATCACGCCCACCCGCCATCTGCTCACCGAGGCGCCGCTGACCGAGGCCAGCTACTCCATCGAGGCGTGCCTGCCCACGCCTGAGCAGGCCAAGCACCTGGACATTGGGGCGCGTGAGGCCTGTCTGGCCATGGTGCGGCGCACCGTTAGCGGCGCACATGTCGCCAGCGTGGTGCGGTTGGTGTACCCCGGCTCGCGCTACAGTTTTGCGGGTAAGTTTCAAGCATGAGTTGGCATACGGTTCATCTTGCTGATGTGCCTGCCGCGCCGTGGCGCAATGGCGGCGGCGTGACCCGCGAACTGGCTGCTTGGCCTGCACAAGGCGAGTGGCACTGGCGCATGTCGGTGGCCGAGGTGGGAAGCAGCGGTCCGTTCTCGCGCTTTGACGGCATCACACGCTGGTTTGCCGTGCTGGCGGGCGCAGGTGTTGTGCTGAAAGTGCGCACGCCCTCCGACAGCGTTGAAACCGATTCGTTGGAACACCGCCTTACCGAGAACGACGCGCCTTTGTGCTTTGACGGCGGTGCGGCGACCGATTGCCGGCTGATCGATGGCCCCACGCAGGATTTCAACCTGATGGTGCGTGACAGCAGCCTGCCTGCCCGGATGCTACGTGTGCACGGAAATTTCCATACGGCCGTAAATGCTACAAAAACAATAGCTATTTATGCAATGGATACGAGGGCTAGCGTGCGATTTAACGCAGAGGAAATCTACGTACCCCCGGCCACACTGGTCTGGCGCACGTTGAGCAAATCCGCAACCGTGGAGGTCCACGCGCCCCACGCGCTGTGGATGGAGATGTCGGCATGAGCTTGACGATTTGGACAAACTGCCGCGCCGCCACGATGGCGCCGAGCGCCGAGCACGCGCATGGGTTGATATCCGATGCCGCGCTGGTGGTCGAGGGCGACACCCTGGCGTGGGTCGGCCCACGCGCCGATGTGCCCACGGACCTGCTTGCGCGCTGCATGGTGCAGCACGACGCTGGTGGCGTCCTGATCACCCCCGGCCTGATCGACTGCCATACGCACCTGGTCTATGGTGGCGACCGTGCCCACGAATTCGAGCTGCGCCTGAACGGTGCCAGCTACGAGGAGATTGCCCGCGCTGGGGGCGGCATCGCCTCCACCGTGCAGGCCACCCGTGCGGCCAGTGCTGCGGAGTTGCAGGCCTCAAGCAGCCGGCGCCTGCAGCAGTTGGTGGGCGAGGGCGTGACCACCATCGAGATCAAGTCCGGCTACGGCCTGGCACTGGAGCACGAGCGTAAGTGCCTGCAAGTGGCCCGCGCCCTTGGCCAGACGCACGCCGTGGAGGTACGCACCACCTTCCTGGGTGCCCACGCCGTGCCGCCGGAGTTTGCTGGGCGCATGGATGACTATGTTGACGCCGTGCTGCACATGCTGCCCATCCTTCACGCCGAGGGTTTGGTTGACGCGGTGGACGGCTTTTGCGAGCGCATTGCCTTTAGCACCACGCAAATGGAGCGGGTGTTTGCAGCGGCTAAAGGCTTGGGCCTGCCGGTCAAACTGCATGCCGAGCAACTCAGCGACAGCGGTGGCGCGCAGCTGGCCGCCCGCTACCACGCGCAGAGTGCTGACCACCTGGAATGGCTGTCTGACGAGGGCGCAGGGGCCATGGCAGCGACAGGAACCGTCGCGGTCCTGCTGCCCGGCGCTTTTTACTTTCTGCGCGAGACCAAGCTACCGCCCATCGCCATGCTGCGTGCGCACGGTGTGCCCATGGCCATTTCCACCGACAGTAACCCGGGCAGCTCGCCCTGCACCTCGCTGCTGCTGATGCTGAACATGGCCTGCACGCTGTTTCGCCTGACACCCGAGGAGGCGCTGGCCGGTGTCACCCGCCATGCGGCCGCTGCCCTGGGCCTGCCGGACCGTGGTGTGCTGGCGGCGGGCAAGCGCGCCGACTTCGTACTGTGGGACGTGCAGCACCCGGCCGAACTGGCCTATGCGCTGGGCAGCAACCCGCGTCTTAAAACAATTTTCAAAGGACAGGTGGTATGAGCGCTATGGCCGTCTATTCTCTAAAGCAGGGCAGCGCACCGCTACTGGTCAGCATGCCGCACATCGGCACCGACATCCCCGCCGACCTGCGCGCCTACTACGTGCCGCGCGCCTTGCAGGTCGAAGACACCGACTGGCATCTGGACCGGCTCTACAACTTTCTGGGTGAGCTGGGCGCCAGCGTGCTGATGCCCACCACGTCGCGTTACGTCATCGACCTGAACCGCCCGCCGGACGACGCGCCCATGTACCCCGGCGCGTCCAACACTGAGCTGTGCCCCACGCGCTTCTTCACCGGCGAGCCGCTGTACCTGAGTGGGCAGGCGCCGGATGCCGCGGAACGCGCCCGCCGCCGCGATGTCTACTGGCAGCCCTACCATGCAGCCCTTGCCGCCGAGCTGGCGCGCCTCAAGGCCCAGCATGGCTACGCGCTGCTGTGGGATGCGCACAGCATTCGCTCCGAAATCCCGTGGCTGTTTGACGGCCGGCTGCCCGACCTGAGTATTGGCACGGCCAGTGGCGCCAGTGCCGACGAAACCCTGACCGCTGCCGTGGTGCAGGCCTGCAGCGCCTACCCGCAGTTCAGCACGGCGGTGAATGGCCGCTTCAAAGGTGGCTACATCACCCGCCACTACGGCCAGCCCGTGCAGGACGTGCACGCCATCCAGCTGGAGATGTGCCAAAGCCTCTACATGCAGGAGGTGGCGCCCTTTGCTTTTGATGACGCGCGCGCCGCGCGGGTCCAACCCCTATTGAAGAAAATGGTCTCTAGCCCTCTAGATATAAGCAGGAGTCGCTATGAAAAGTGAAGCAAAGCATTTTTTCGCTCCACAAGCCTGGGTGGCCGGTGCTTGGGCCTATGACGTGCTGCTGGGCGTCGCGGCTGACGGCAGCTGGAGCCAGATCCAACCCAACGCCACCGAACAGCAGCGCGCTGCCGCCACGCGTCTCAACGGCCCGGTGTTGCCCGGTGTGGTCAACGCCCATAGCCATGCCTTCCAGCGCGCCATCGTCGGCCTGACCGAGCGGCGCAGCACGGGCGCAGCGCTCGCTGACGACTTCTGGAGCTGGCGCGACCGCATGTATGCGGCCGCCAACTGCATCACGCCCGAGCAGCTGGAAACCATCGCCAGCCAGCTGTATGCCGAACTGCTGGCCGGTGGCTACACCCAGGTTTGCGAGTTCCACTACCTGCACAACGCGATTGCCGGCTCGCCCTATGCCAAAGCGGCCGAGATGTCGCTGGCTCTGGTGCGCGCGGCCCAGCGCACCGGCATGGGCCTGACGCTGTTGCCCACGCTGTACATGCGTGCCGGCTTTGCAGACAGCGGCCTGCGCCACGACCAGCGCCGGTTTGCATCCACGCCTGACAGCATCGTTCGCATCATCGAAGAGGTGCAGCGCCACGCAGCGGGCGACGCCCGGATCAACGTGGGTGTGGCCATCCACTCGCTGCGCGCGGTCAGCCCCGCTGCGCTGAAGGAGTTGACGGCCTACGCGCACAGCGCCGCTTTACCGGTGCATATCCACATTGCCGAGCAGACGCAGGAGGTGGACGACTGCCTGGTCCACACCGGCCAGCGCCCCATCGAATGGCTGTTGAACCATGCCGATGTCGACAGGCGCTGGAACCTGGTGCACGCCACGCACACCACGCCGGACGAATTGTGGGGCGTGCAGGCGCGCGGCGCGTCCATCGTCATCTGCCCGGCCACCGAGGCCAATCTGGGCGACGGCGTGTTTGATTTGCCGGGCTATGCCAAGGTCCATGGCACCTGGTCCATAGGCTCGGACAGCCACGTCACCCGCCGCTGGAGCGAAGAGCTGCGCCTGCTGGAGTATGGCCAGCGCCTGACCCAGCGCAAGCGCAACCGGGCGGCCGAGTTGATGGGCCAGACCAGCAGCGCGGCCGCGCTGTTCGACGCGGCCCTGGGTGGCGGCCATGCGGCCAGTGGCCAGGCGCTGGGGGGCATTGCCATGGGCCAGCGCGCCGACTTCTGCGTGCTCGATGCCCAATCCCCCGCGCTGTTGGGCGTTCCGGCCGACCATGTGCTGGATGCCCTGGTCTTCTCCAGCCCGGACGCCCGCTTCGATGCGGTCTATGTGGCGGGGCAGGCAGCGCAACTGCACAGCGACGCACACTTTGCACCCACCATGCACGCGCTGTGGGGTGGTTGATGAATCCGTGTGGACTCGCCGTCTGCTACTCAGTGTCAGTCAACAACCTCGCGGACAATTACCTATGAAATTCTCCCGCCTGTATCAACCGCGCAATCCAGTCTTTTGGATCATGCTTGCCCTCAACCTGCTTTCTTTGGTGCTGGCTTGGATAACACGCAGCTATGCCCTGACGACCATGGGCAGCTTACTGGTGACCGCCTTTGCTGTTGGCAACGCGCTGTTGGGGACCTATCTGGCATGGCGACTGATACGCTCCTGATCTGAACGCACAATGTGGGCTTATGACAACGACACCCGCACCCCAACCCCGAAACCCCCTGCACGGCAAGACGCTGGAGGCCATCATTACCGAGTTGGCCGCGCACTATGGCTGGGAAGAGTTGGGTGTGCGCGTCCCCGTGCGCTGCTTCACGCACGATCCCAGCGTGGGCTCCAGTCTGAAATTCCTTCGCAAGACACCCTGGGCGCGCGAGAAGGTGGAGGGGCTCTACCTCTTCATGCTGCGGGAGCAGCGCCGCCAAGGCGGCTGAGCACAGCGCGCATTCAGTGCCAGGCCCACCCCGGCTGGTACTTGACAAAAACTTCCCGTTTGGCCGGCTGACCGTCTTGCTGGGCCCATGAGGCCCCCATGCTCCAGCTGCGCAGGCTGCCCGAGCGGCCCAGCCAGGCCAGTGTTGCCACCTGCGAATTGCTGGTGCTGGTGGGCAGGCCCTGTTCTCCGGTGCGGGCAAAGTTCTGCTTCTGGTAGACCACCCGCACGGCCTGCGATGCATCCAGGTGCAGCACGAACTTGGTTTGCGCACTGCCTTCCTCCAGGGCGATGCCTCCGTTCATGTTGTTGATGGTGCCGATGCTGGCGCGCTGTTCCAACTCCAGACCATAGGGTCCCAGCGTGTCGCGCCAGGTGATTTGCGTGTTGGCCCGAAACCCCCGGCCAACGCGGTCGGCATCGACGTCGATGCGCTCACCCAGGGTAACTTCCAGGTTCACAAAGGTCAGCCGCGGGCCTGGGTGGGCACTGGCCCCCAGCAAGACGCTGCGCGGCCTGTGCAGGGTGCCGTCAAACCGCGTGCGGGCCTGGTCCAGGTTGAGATAGGCCCAGCCCTCGGTGCCTGCCGTATCCATGATCCACATGCCCGGTTGCAGCAGTTCGCTGGCCACTTGCGGCCGCAACACGCCGGTCGCGTCATCGACAACGGCGCGGGTATTCATGCCACGCAGCAGCAGCTCCCAGGCGGCAATCGCCTTGTTCTCGCTCTGCACCACGCGGGTGAAGTCCAGGGCGCTGCGCTGGATGCCGGATTGCGGCACAAAGCCGTTGTCGTTGACGAAGCGCGGGCTGATGTGCTCCAGATGCGCGCTCCATTGCCAGTCCTCCGCGCGATGGCGCCAACTCAACCAGGCGGCCTGCCCGCCCTGGCTGGGGCCTTGTGCAATGGATTGGCCCGAGAGGCCGCCGCTGGCAGGCAGCGCGGTGGAATCGTTGCTGAGCAGCACATGGCCGCGCACCTGGTTTACGTCGTCGAGTGCCACCTGGCCGTCCACGCCGGCGACCTGGGTTCCAATGCCGCTTCCCCACTCCCGCAGGCTCACGATACCGGCCACCGAGGCCTTCTCGCCCAGCTGGCTGCGGTGGCGCGCAAACAGAACGTTGGAGGGCTGGTCCACCGCAAAGGATGCGGTGCTGAACGCATTGGGGCGCAGAACCATGCCACCACCGGCGTCGCGCAGCGCCAAGGCAGTGCCCTCTGCTTCGTTGCCACGAAAAGTGGCGCGCAGTCCCCAGCGCGGGTCGGTTACAGCGCGACTGTAGAAGGCCAGCAGGCCCCGTGAAACGCCCCACATGTCGGGTTGTACCTGGCCAACAACATCGCTGCTTTCCAGGAAGAAGTTGCGCTTCTCTGTTTGAAAGAGCGCAAAGCGGGTATTGCCTGCCAGTTGGGGCTCGTCCAGCTCGACCTGCGAGAAGTCGGGCCGCAGCACCGCATCCACCACCCAGTCGGCACGGGGGCGCCACTGCAGTTCCAGCCCCAGGTTGGCGGTGTTTTCGCGGGCGCCCAGGCCATCGTCCAGCGCGCGCGCGGTGCCTTCTGCGCGCAGGCTGACGTGCTGCGAACCGTTGAGCTGCTCCCGCAGTGCTGCATCCAGTTCAAAACGCTGTAGTTGTGTCAGCAGGTGCGGGTGCGTGCGCTCCACCGGGGCACTGGCAAATGCCATGCTGACATCGCGCGGCACCCGGCGGGTCACCATCAGACCCCAGGGCAACTTGCCATCGAGCGGGTAGCGCAGAACGGACAAGGGCCAGCGTATTTCGACGCTGTAACCATCGCGCAGGCGGTGGGTGGCTACTTCGACATCGAAGTAGTCGGGGGTTGAATCTTCGTTGCCGTCAATGGCGCGGTAAATACCATCGCTGATCGATCCTGCTGCGTTGACCCGCACATACTGGGCAATCTCGGCGCGTCCATTGGGGTCCAGCCACACCGTTACCGCGTCCTGGTCCGGAAAGATCTGGTCGCGCCGTGCCAAAGGCGCCCGTATGTCCTGGGGTGATGGGTCCCAGGTGCGAATACCAAAAACAAGGGCACCCGGCTCCATCAGCACCCGGACCTCGGTGCGGTACGGGCCGACGTCGA